>DASZXF010001033.1:0-10051 GCA_035546055.1 Ktedonobacteraceae bacterium | reverse complement strand
CGCCCGATCAGCACGACTTCATCGCCGACGCGCACCCCTGGAATATGTGAGACATCAACCATTGACTGATCCATGCACACCCTCCCCAGCAGGGGCGCTTCCTGCCCATGAATCAGCACTGATCCCCAGTTGGCAGGCGCGCGCCTGAAGCCATCGGCGTAGCCCACCGGCAAGACCGCGATCAGGGTAGGCCGCTCGGTAATATAGGTACAACCATAGCTGATGCCCTCGCCTGCCGGAACCAGCTTGACCTGGGCCACCTGCGTTTTAAAGGACAACGCGGGCTGAAAACCCTCCGGCAAGGGCACATCCGGCGAAGGTTCCAGACCGTACAGCGCGATGCCAGGACGCACCATATCAAAGCGGGCCTCTGGCAATTGCAGGGTCGCGGCGCTGTTGGCTGCGTGGACTAGCGGCGGCCTCATGCCCTCTGCCTCGATTACTTGCAATACGTTCTGAAATCGCTCAAGTTGCAAGCGCGCGTGCGAGAGATCTTGCGCGTCAGCTTTGGCAAAATGGGTAAAGATGCCTTCCAGTTCAAGATATGGCAAAAGGCGGATTTCGCGTAGCAGTTGGAGAATTTCTTCGCTCCGCTCGGAGCGAATCCCCAGGCGGCTCATGCCTGTGTCCACTTTGACGTGGACGCGCACAGTCTTCCCCAATGCCTGCGCGGCGCGCGAAAGCGCCTGCGCAGCCTCCAGTCCGTAGAGGGTAATGGTGAGATCCAGGCGAACGGCCTCGCGCATCTGCCAGAGCGGCACGTAGCCAAAGACAAGGATGGGCGCGTGAATACCGGCTTCGCGCAGCGGCGTGGCTTCGCTGACGGTGGCCACGCCGATCATGCTGGCACCGTTATGTAAAGCTGTACGCGCGACTTTGTGAGCGCCGTGTCCATAGCCATCGGCCTTGAGACTGGCCAGCACCCGCACGCGAGTTCCAACCAGTTCTTTCAGACGCCGGGTATTATTGGCGATGGCGCTCAGACTGATCTCCAGCCAGGTTGGACGCTCTGGCCGCATGACCACAATCTGCTTCCAGCCGGGAGTCTGGCGCACCAGTTCCACCGGCGCTCGCTCCGCCCGGGCCATCAGTTGTTCGGTGACGCGTTCCATACGCATTTCTTCCGAACCTTTGAGCAGCAGAATGCAGGCGGGTGGCTCCTGTTCGTCTGCCACTGGCGTGTTTTCGTCGGTCAGCCGCAGCACGTGGCGAGCGACCTGGGCGGCGTCTTCGTGCGTGGCGGTGGCGACGATGCGCTCGGAGGGGAGTCCGGCCTGGCGCGCGGCTTCGGCGATCTGGATGGCTCGCTCACCACGCGTAATCAAAAAATCCACGCAGGCGGCGGCTCTACTGCCCACCAGGCGATGACCTTCCTCTTCAAAGTCGCCCAGGTTGAGCATGTCCCCCAGAATGGCGAGCCGCTGACCACCGGGCAGCGCGCGCAGAGTTTCCAGCCCGGCGATTACGGAAGCGGGGCAGGCGTTGTGCGTATCGTCCAGGAGTACCGATTGCGCCTGACCCGGCAGGGCGCGCAGACGGCCCGGCAACGGATCAAAATGCTCCAGCGCGTGCCTGATCTCCTCCACAGACACGCCGCAGTAGCGCCCGACGTGATACGCGGCCAGCATGGTAGCGGCATGATGCGCACCCAGTAGCCGCGAGGTCAATTCCAGGTCAGGCTGTTCGCGCAACCTGAAGCGCAGGCCATCCCAGGTCACGCGCAGATCTTCCGCCTGTCCATGTCCAAAAACGTGCAACGGCGCGCTGATGCCGGCGGGGAGAGCCTGGTTGCCTGGTTCGCCGACAAAACCGGCGCCGCTGGCCGGCAGCCAGGTCAACAGCGAGAAAAGCTCAGCCGCCAGGTTTTCCAGTGAGCCAAAATACTGCAATCTGTTGGGGCTGATGTTGGTCAGCACACCCAGTTGCGGACGTGCGATCTCGCACAACTGAGCAATCTCGCCGGGATGATCGCAGGCCATTTCCAGCACGGCGTATTCGTGCCGCTCCTCCAGGCGTCCCAGCGAAAGCGGCAGACCCAGCAGATCATTGTAGTTCTGCCAGCTTTTGAAGGTCGCGTAACTGCTGCCCAGTACCGCCGCGATGGCCTCTTTAGTGCTGGTTTTGCCGGTCGTGCCCGTCACAGCGATCACTACGGGGCGCCAGCGCTGCAAAATGGCCTGTGCGTAATGCTGAAGCGCCAGGCGCGTATCTTCGACCACCACGACCGCCATGCCGGAACGTTCCAATTCCTGCTGTAGTTCCGCGCTGGCTCGCCGCAGAAAACGCGCTTCCACCAGAGCGCCAGCCGCGCCCAGCCGCGCCGCGTGCAGGACAAAATCATGTCCATCGCCGTGCTCGCCGCGCACGGCGACGAACATTTCGCCGGGAAGAAGCTGCCGGGTATCCTGATTAAAAGCCTCAAAACGCGTTACCTTGCCCGCGCAAGCGAGAACGCCGTTCGTCGCCGCGATCAGATGGTCGAGATAGATCAATGTAGTGTACTCCGCTCATGCACATCAGTTCAGACAAACGCTCTCGTGTTTGCCTGTGTCCGTTTACCAGGAGAGCAGGCGGTTTGCCGGTTCTCTTCTCCTATTGTAAACTCAGAGCGTAGCAGCTTGCCAGCCAGCAAAGCCGCTTAGCGTGCCAGGACAAATTGCGTACTGCCGACTGCCCTGACCAGACCTTTCAATTCCAGCATGGTCAGGGTCGCGGTGACAGTAGGCGCGTTGAGGTCGGAAGCGAGAATCAGGTCATTAATATGGACAGGCTCGTGGCTGAGCAGGGCCAGCAGGGTGCTCTCTTCGCTGTTCTCAGGCAAAGTGGCCTGAGCCTCGACCAGCAGCGGCACCATAAAGAGGTTCAACTCGTTCAGAATATCCTTGACCTCCAGTACCACATGCGCGCCATCTCTCAATAATTTATTTGTACCTGAACTGCGGCTGGCGAAAATGCTGCCGGGTACGGCGAACACTTCGCGCCCCTGCTTGCTGGCAAATTCGGCGGTGAGGAGAGCGCCGCTTCTCTCGCCGGCCTCGACGACCAATACGCCCTGGGAAAGTCCAGAAATGATGCGATTGCGCGCGGGAAAGTTGCCGCTCTCAGGCCGCACGCCCAGCGGGTATTCACTGATCAAAGCGCCCTGACCCTCTTCGCCAATGCGCCGGGCCAGGGATGCGTTGCGCGCGGGATAAACGACATCCAGACCACAGGCCAGCACGCCTAATGTACGCCCGCCCGCGTCAAGCGCGGTTCGGTGAGCCACGGTATCAATTCCCAGCGCCAGACCGCTGACAATCGTCATCGATCCCCGCACCAGATCCGTCACCAGGCGCTCGGTGACCTGCTGGCCATACGTACCGGCGTTGCGTGTACCCACGACCGCCAGCGCGAATTGATCGGACTCGCACAATTGACCTTTCAGATAGAGAACTGGCGGCGAACCGTCGATCTCGCGCAAAAGAGCCGGGTAACCCTGGTCCCGCCAGGTCAACACGTTTACGCCGGCTTTTTCCAGGCGCTCAATTTCGCGCGCAGGCTCGATCTTTGCGCGCTGGAGGAGAAAACGCTCGACTACCCTCTGATCCAGGCCGGCTCGCGCCAGCTCCCGGCGATCCGCCGTCCAGGCCATCGCCAGGTCGTCACGAAAATAGCTTAAAAGCAGGCGAAATCTGACCGGCCCGATGCCCAGCACACGATTGAAAGCCACCCAGTAGCCCAGCGCGGACTGACTCAAACCCGTTGGAGAAGCCTGACAAACCGCAGAAAAAAGCCCTTCCATCTGGCAAACCTCACACGCAATACATCAGCAAAGATAGACATCAACATACGCTGCAACCATTGTACCATAGCAAATAAAGCGATTATTTTCGATGCGATAGGGGTACCTATTTACTACTATGTGCTATGGTGTTTCATGCGATCCGTTCTTTCTTGATAGAAGAATAAAAATACAAGAACATACGGGTTGGCAAGGGAGGAAGGAGGGAGAAAGAGAACAGTATCCCAGGTCGCGTTAAGCCTGAGGACACGACCCATGTCCTGCTTCCCCTGGAGGACGGGATACAACAGTGCATATATTAAGGAACAAAAATGAACAGTAACTTTTTACCGCCAGGCAATGAACCGCAGCCTTATCAAGGGCGGCCCGGATATAATCCTGCCGGGCCGGGAAATGGACCGGCCAGTCAGCCACCAGCGTTTCCGCCATATCAGGCGCCGCCTGTGGGCAATGGACCCGGCGCGTTGAGGCCGCAAGGACAGATGCCGCCGCAGTCACCTCAGCAACGGTACGGCGCGTCTTTTCTTGCGCGCCCGGTTCAGGCTATGCGCCGCTGGTCACAGAAAATGACCGCCTTGCGCCGACCCGAACAGCCGCCGGTTGATCAGAATCCGCTGGTGCGCTATTACGCGCCGCAGCCGGGTACACTGCGCTCACAGCCCCAGCGAGAGGAACCCTGGAGACGTTCACGGGCGCAAAAGGTCACGCGCATCATGCGCAAACGCCGCGAGCGGAGCGGCGAAACCGGTCCAGGCCGTCTGCGCCTTGTCCGCCTTGTCTCCAGCGTGATCGCGGCTCTCTTGCTGCTGGCGCTGGGTATCGGCAGCTACTCAGCATACGCCTATTATCAGGACCAGCTTCCTCAGATGCAAAAGCTGGCAAATTTGCAAACTGAACAATCAACACGCTTCTATGATCGCAATGGAAAACTGATCTATACACTCTACGATACCCACATAGGCCGGAGCATTCCTGTCACCTACAGCCAGATTCCCGGCTACTTGCAGGATGCCCAGATTGCCGCCGAGGACAAAACCTTCTGGCAAAATGAGGGCGTTGACCTCCAGGCTATTCTGCGCTCGGCCTTTATCGATGCCAACGCCGGCGCGGCTCAGACCGGCGCGAGCACGCTGACGCAGCAGGTCATTAAAAATCTGCTGACCGCCGAGAATAATGGCAAGCAGCCGGATCGCACGCCCCAGGAGAAGATCGCCGAGGCCACGCTGGCCATTGGCCTGACGCAGCAATATTCCAAGGCCAAAATTATCGAAATGTACTTCAACATCTCAGCTTATGGAGCACAGGAACAGGGCGTTGAGGCAGCCGCGCAGGACTATTTCGGCCTGCAGCCCAAATGTGACTCTCAATTTCACTGCACTCCGGCGATTGATTTTCTGGATCGCGACAACTCGTCTGGCAAGTGTAAAAACGCCAATGATGATAGTACCTGCCCGATCAATCCGCTGCTGGGCCTGGCCCGCGCGACCCTGCTGACCTCGATTCCACAGAATCCGGTCATCTATGATCCGACTGTACATCCTGAATATTACTCTTCGTTGCTGGACCGCCAGGACTACACTCTCAAGCAGATGCAGGCGGCGCAGATGGGTATTAACCTCGGTACGGGATCGCAGAAAAACTATGCCACGGCGGATGGAAAACCCATCTTTATTACCAATGATGTCATTAAGCAGGTTGAGGCGCTGAGCAAGGATATGAAGTTCGTTGGCTTCGAGGGCTATAACGCGGCCCCCCATTTTGTTCAGTGGGTCATTCAAAACCTTGCCAATGCGCTGGGCAACTATCAGGATATCGACCCGGACAGCGGCATCTCGATTCCCGGCTATCGCATCCTGCTGACCAGCGGCCTTAACGTGCAGACCACCCTTGACCTCAATCTGGAGACCTACGTTGAGAACGCGGTCAAACGCCATATTACGCAGCCAGAATATCAGCCGTTCCTGGGCGTGACCACGGCTTTGAGCAAAAGTGATAACCTGCACGACTCGGCGGTCGTGGTGATGGATGCCAAAACCGGCGAGGTGCTGGCCATGGATGGCAGTGTGAACTACAACGATACGAGCAAAGCGGGAGCGGGCAAGATCAACATGGCGGTCCGTCCGCGCCAGCCAGGCTCTTCTTTCAAGCCGATTGTGATAGCAGCTGCCTACCAGATGGGCTGGTATCCTGGCATTGTGCTGCCCGATATTAAAACCTACTTCCCCGTCGGCAATTCCCAAAGCCAGCCGGCGAACGACAAAACGACCTATGCACCCACTGACTATGGCGACACTTACCATAACCTCAACTCGAATATCGAGCTGGCTATCTCGAATTCGTTTAACATTCCAGCCCTCAAAGCTCAATACTTCGCCGGTCTGCAAAATGTCTATACAATGGCCACACGCCTGGGCATCACATCGATTACACCGGTACGGGGTGTCGCAGGCGGACTGGTCAACTCGCTGGCCCTGGGCACGGACCCTGTCTCGCTGCTGGAGATGGTAGGGGCTTACCAGACCTTCGCCAATCAGGGCGTCCATGTACCGGCGCAGGGTGTGTTGAACATCTGGGATAACTATGGGCATCAGCTCTACCATTATGATCCCAGCAAGGTCGGCGCGCGGGTCTTGAGCAAGCAGGTTTCATACCTGATCACTTCGACCTTGAGCAATGAAAGCGCTCGCGCGCTGGAATTCGAGGGCGACCATGTGCTCTCCATGTGGGACTGGACGCTTGCAGATGGCACCCATCCCGATGTCGCGGCCAAAACCGGAACCACCGATAGCTTCAAGGACAACTGGACCATTGGCTACACGCCCGATGTAGTGGTGGGCGTCTGGTCCGGCAACGCTGACAACACCAGGATGGTCAACTCCATTGGCGTCACCGGCGCGGCCCCCATCTGGCACAGCGTCATTGAATACGTCAGTGGCAAATGCAATACCAGCACCGACCAGATTTCCTGTCCGAAACTGGATCTTCACTACACCACTCGCCACTTCAGCGTTCCTGATGGCGTTATCCAGCAGCAGGTCAACACCTACAATGGCCTGGCCGGCGCTGGCTATCTCAGCTACATGATCGATGGCGAGCAGCCCGGGCAAAGCGGCGCGTTCAGCACCTGCCAGGGCTACAACTGTAATGGCAACGGTGACGGTAATGGTAATGGTCACGGCAATAACTGACGCCTGAGTGGTATCCATGTACCATTCTTCTTATGCAGAAAAGCACGCGCTTGCCGGTTCTTTTGAACGCGGGAAGTGTGTGCTTTTTATGCGGATATGGACCGCCAGACCTCGGCAGCGGAGAGCTGGAAGCTGGCCCTGGTCGCACGCAAAGAGCCTTCAGCCTGACACACGTTAATCCTGGCTAAAGCAGGATAAGACAGCCCGACCGGCCTGAGAAGATGGTCATATTCTGGTAGTAATAACAGGTAAGCGGTGTTAGTGAGGCCTGTTTAAAGCGTTTAACACCGTAGAAAGACCACTGAATTACGAGAGATGAGGATATTTACGTAGGGAATGAAAGGTGGCTGAGACTATTATCCTTGCAAACTATTCACGTGTTTTGCGCCCTTCAAATCAGAGCGCGAGACGCGAGACATCCCCGGTGAATGATATGAGTTATGAGAGAGACAAAGGCAAGGCCAGGCCGGGAGAGTACAACAAGGAAGTAAAAGGAAGACCTGATGAGTAATAACTATTGGCAATCACCGAATAACCAGAATGGTCCGGCAGCACCGGGTGGGCCACCGCGCAAATCTGGACTGCTCAGCAATTACGCGAACCAGGGCAAAGCTGCTGCGGCTGCTCCCCTGACGCCAGGGAACCCTCCCGCGACCCAGGGGCCGCCACCATCATCACCCCTTCCACCGCCGGCGCCTTATCAGAACAATCAGCCAGTTCCTGGACCCCAGGGAGAGATGGCGCGGCTGCCCATGCAGCAACCGCCCATGCCACAGCCGCCCATGCAGCAACCGCCATGGAACGGTCCGGCCTTTATGCAGCGTCCGCTGCAGATGGTCCAGCGTATTTCCGCCAAGATGTCGGCATTGCGCCGGCCAGGCCCGCCTGTCGATCCCAATCCCCTGGTGCGCTATCGCGGACCAGAGCCGCCAGCCGTACCCACAACCAGGCCCGTACCAACCCGTCCCGAACCCTGGCGGCGCTCGCGCATTCAGCGCATTGCCCATCTGAAAAGACGCCGCCGCGAGCGCTTTCTGCGCAACGGTCCTGGCAGCAAACGCTTGCGAGTTACCGTGCTCTCAAGCATCGCCGCCCTGCTTATCATCCTTATAAGCTCAACGCTAGGCTACGCCTACAATTTCTACGAGGGTGAACTGCCCAGCCTGCAACGCCTGGCCAACATGCAGATTCCGCAGACGACGCGCATTTACGACCGTCACGGGACGCTGCTCTATACGCTGTATAACAACACAAAATGGGGTCAGGGAGGCAGAAGTACGCCGATCAGCTACTATAATCTGCCCGAGGTTCTGCAGGATGCGCAGATTGCCGCCGAAGATCCAACCTTCTGGAGCAACAACGGCGTAGACCCACAGGGAACACTGCGCGCCTTTACTCAATACCTCTCCCACGGCGGAGAGATCGCGGGCGGCGGTAGTACCATGACCCAGCAGTTGATTAAGAACCTGTCTGGCAACAACGATCCCAGTTTCCAGCGTAAGGCCAGCGAGGCCTCGCTGGCCATTGCTCTCACCCAGCAATACTCCAAGAAAAAAATCATGGAGATGTACTTCAACGACTCTCCCTATGGAGCGCAGGAAAGCGGCGTGGAAGCGGCGGTCGAGGACTATTTTGGCCTCAAACCCCAGTGCAATATCAAGCACGAGTGTACGCCCGCCGTCGAATTTCTGGATCGCGACCTGGACCACTGCAAAGTCACCAAGCCGCAAATCGACCAGACAACCTGCGCTCAAGATCCGATCCTGGCGCTGGCCCGCGCCGCCATGCTGGCCGGCATTCCGCAGAATCCAACCTCCTTTGATCCCTCGACCAGCGATGTCAACCGCGACAATCTGCTCAAATATCGCCTCCCATACGTGCTGGATCAGATGAGGCTTGACGGAATGCAGATTGACCTGGGCATTGGCGATAAGAACGACTTCAAAGGCCTGATCACACAGGACATCGAGGCACAGGCCGAAGCCAAAGCGGCCTCCATCAAAATTGTTGGCTTCCATCAAACTATGCTCGCTCCTCACTTCGTCGAGTGGGTCATCGACTCCCTGGCCGTCACCCTGGGCGGCGGCAATACCCAGGTGCAATTCGACGCTGGCATGGATACCTTAAAAAGCAGCGGTCTAAACATCTACACTACCCTCGATCTCAACCTGGAGCAATTCGTTGAGAAAGACATCAAGCATAACCTGCGCGATCACGTGTACCAGGAATTTTTGAACACCTACGGACCGCTCAATACCATGTATAACGTCAACGACTCGGCGGCGGTCGTGATGAACGCCAAAACCGGCGAAGTGCTGGCCATGAATGGGAGCGCTGACTATAACGACAACAAGCAGAACGATCCGACGCGTTATAAACAGGTCGCAGGACAGGTCAACGCAGCCAGGTCGTACCTCCAGCCGGGTTCAACCATTAAACCAATCGTCTACGCTACCGCCTTCCAGATGGGCTGGTACCCTGGCATCAGGATTATTGACGGCAAAACCATCTTCCCGAAAGGCAATGGCCAGACATATACCCCTTCCGACTATCAACATTCATATCACCCCGACATCTGGCAGGACGTGCGCATCTCTCTGCAAAACTCGTTCAATATTCCAGCAGTCAAGGCGTTGATGTATGCTGGCATCGACAATGTAGTCAATACAGCCAGGCGCATGGGCATCACCGCCATTGATCGCGATCTGGCCGTCGATTTCCCAGGCAATTCGCTGGAACAGGCCTTCTTCCCCTCGCTGGCCCTGGGTACCGCTGGTATCCCACCGCTGCAAATGGTAGATGCCTACCAGACCTTTGCCGACAACGGCATGCACATTCCATACCACAACGTCCTGGATATCTGGGATAACTATGGCCATAACCTGTATCACTACGATCCGACCCATCCCGATGCCAGTCGGGTGCTGAGTCCACAGATCAGCTTTTTGATTAACAATATGCTGACCGACAACGCTGCCCGGCATTATGAATTTAGCGGCATTGACACCCTGACTATGGCGGACTGGCACAGCCAGGAGGTTGGCGCCAAAACTGGTACGACCGACGATTTTAAAGATAACTG
>DASZXF010001032.1:0-2275 GCA_035546055.1 Ktedonobacteraceae bacterium | reverse complement strand
CTTTCAGCGTCTCGGCCAGCGTCACCATGCCCGCCAGATCGGCGCCGAATACTATCCTGCCTTCGGCCAGACCCTGCTGGAAACCCTCGCCCTCTACGATCCCGCCTGGACCCCCGAACTGCACCGCGCCTGGGCCGCCGCCCTCGACAACTGCGTGCGCTTCATGATGGAAAGCTACCACCCCGACGCCACCATCTACCGCGTCCAGGTCACCCGTCGCCAGCGCCCCCCCGCTCAGGGAGTGTGATTCCGCACTTTGAACAGTATTCGTCCCAGGTTCAGGACTCAAAGCTGTGCGCATTTCTGGAACTGGAGAGCTGTTTTTGCAGATAGGTCAGTTTCTCTGGATTCAGTTGAGCATAAATCTCCTCAATGCCTCCGGTACCCAGAGTCATGCTAATGACTACTGCCAGCCGATGTTCTTCCCAGCACAAAATGGCCGGGCTGCCGTTGATCTCGGCCAGCGTAAAGGTGAGAGGCCGCTGATTGTTGTGCGTCTGGCTCAGCCAGAAAGACCAGAAACGCGCCACGGCGAGCTTTCCGTAGACAGGCTTGAGGTTGGCCTGCACTTTGCCGCCACCATCCGACCATGAGGCAGCATCCTGAGCCAACAAGCTGATCAAAGCTGACATGTCCCCAGCCTGACTGGCGGAAAGAAAACTAAGCACAAGCTGGCGCTGGAGTTGCAGTTCCGGCTCGAAACGCGCGCGCTTGTCCAGCAATGCCTGCCTGGCCCGATGAAAGATCTGGCGGCAATTGGACGGACTTTTCGAGAGCATGTTGCCGATTTCGCTAAAGGGATAGTCAAAGGTTTCATGCAAAAGGAAGACGGCGCGCTCTGGCGGACTGAGGATCTCCAGCAGGCGTAAAAAGGCTAGTGAAAGCGCTTCTTGTCGCTCAACGTCAGCGAGAGGGAGTTCGTCGTCCTTCGACGTAAGGACTGGCTCGGGTAGCCAGACTCCAACATATTCTTCGCGGGCAACACGAGCCGATTTTAGATAATCCAGCGCCAGATGGGTAATAATGGTGGTGAGATACGCTTTCAAGGAACCAATCTCCTGGCTGGTCTTCGCCTGATAGCGCAGATAGGTCTCCTGAACAAGATCCTCCGCGTCAGATGCGCTCCCAGTCATTCGATAGGCAATGGAAAAGAGCAGTATGCGATAGCGCTCGAACTCTTCTTCCTGGTTCATAGCTTTCCTTTCTCCTCTCTCATCATATTGTAAGCCTCTCTCAGAAGAGATAACGGAACAAATGGAAGGGTGTCACATTCCGCCGATGCTATCTCGTCTCCTGTATGATCCTTGGAACGAGGTATTCAAAGTACAAATACAAGAGGAAATATACCATGCAATATATGCTTGTAACAGGTGGCACTGGTACGCTCGGCCACCAGGTCATTCCCCAACTACGCAACGCCGGCTACAAGGTCCAGGTGTTAAGCCGCAATAGCCACGAGGCCGAGGAAGGTATCGAATACGTGGTCGGTGATCTGACCACTGGTGAGGGAGTCAAAACAGCAGTGGAGGGTGCTGAGCTCATCATACACTGCGCAGGTAGCTCTAAGGGCGACGAGGAAAAGGCCCGGAACCTGATCCAGGCAGCGTCGGAAGCGCGGGTCAGGGCACGGCACCTGATATATATCTCCGTGGTCGGCGCTGATCGGGTGCCGGTCGTTGGAGCCACCGACCGTAATGTGTTTGGCTACTTCGCGGCCAAGCGGGCTGCCGAGCGCCTGGTGATCAACTCCGGCCTGCCCTGGACAATCCTGCGAGCCACCCAGTTTCACGACTTGATGTTCACAGTTGCGGAAGCGCTGGTGAAAATGCCCGTGATGCCAGTGTTTGCGGGTTTCCGGTACCAACCGGTTGACGCTGGCGACGTGGCAGAGCGATTGGTGCAACTCGCGCTGGGCGAACCTGCCGGCCTGGTGTCCGACATCGGTGGGCCGAGAGTGTACACCCAGGCCGATCTGATGCGCTCCTACTTGCACGCCAGGCAAAAGCACCGGTTGATCCTGCCGGTCTGGTTGCCAGGCCAGGCCGCCCGCGCCCACCGGGCCGGAGCAAACCTGGCGCTGGATCACGCCGATGGCAGGCATACCTGGGAAGAATTCCTCGCCAATCGATTGGCTTTGTCAGGAGTTGTCCCTACGTAGCTGTGACTTTCCCTCGCCGCAATCAATTGATGCTCTGCCTGATCCACGCAAGAGGTCTGGAGCGCCGAGTACCGGTGCGGCTGCGAAGATCAGAGATCATGGTATGTTTTCGCACAT
>DASZXF010001031.1:0-6215 GCA_035546055.1 Ktedonobacteraceae bacterium | reverse complement strand
GAGCAAACCTGCTGCTTGCTTATGCTTTGCCGGCCTGGCGTCGGCGGGCGGCGGCGGCCTTTTTGCGTCGTTCGCGCTGGCGCTGGAGATGTTCTGTGCGCTGTTGCCTGGTGGGGGCGTGCGTCTCCTGGATGGCGGACGCGGAGACGCTGGCGGCGGACTGCCTGGCCAGGCTGTTGGCGCGCATATTGAGAATGGCCTGGCGGATGACCAGGCCTGCTACCAGGATAGCGGGCAGCAGTAAAATCAGGTAGAGCCAGCCCACCAGTCCCTGCATGCCTGGCGCGATGGCTCCCTCTTCCGAAGCCATTCTCAGCAGGAAGACAAAGGCGAGCAGGGCGTACTCAATGCCGGTGAGCAGACTGAGCTGTTTATGCCAGCTCTGCGGACGGCCTGCCCGCCGCGCGTCACGCAGTTGCCTCAGACCCTTGTAGAGGCTGTACGCGGCCATCATGGCGAAGATACTGCTGATAATCGAGAGGATGCGTGGATCAGTCATGCGCGGTGTCACTCCTGTCTTCCTCTGCGTGTGGCGCTGGCCTTTTCGCTCGTGGCCTCGTCCAGAGCTGATATTGTCGTCTGACAATCAGGCCAACGATGATGCAGAAGAGCATACCGGTGAGCAGGTTGAGGGTAAACAACAACGGGTTGAGCAATTGAATGGTTGGCAATTGCGCGAGCAGAGTCTGGAATTGCAGAATGCCCTCCAGGCCGCGCAGCAGCCAGAGATTGGCCGGCAAAATGATGATCAGTCCCAGCAGCGTTTGCAGGAGGAGAAAGAGGCTCAGCGGCGCCGACTGACGCTGTCCGCCGGGCGTGTCGCTCTTATACCGTGTAATCAGCAGCAGGGCCAGACCCGTCGCTGTGAAAACCATGCTTTCCAGGGTTTGCACATCGAAGAGATTGAGATTGACCAGCGGACTATCCGGGATACGCCAGAGCAGGGTAAAGGCAATGAAGGCCTCATTTGAGTTACTCATGCTAATGGACGCGGCCAGCTTCCAGGGCAGCAGTCCGGTGAGCAGGCTGAGGGTGGGATAGAGTCCCGGCGAAATAGCATTGACGTTGACGAGATTGAGCACGAAATCATAGGTCGCCGCGAAGACATAGCCCGCCATCATGGGCAGCAGACCGAGCAGCAGCACCGTAATCACGTAATTGGGCCAGGAGCGCCGGGGCTGAGCGCCAGCAACCTCAGCCTCGTCCTCCTCTTCCTCTATTTCCTCGCTTTCCTCGTCCTCCTCTTCATCTTCATTGCCATCCTCCTCCTCAGCTTCCCCTTCATCCTCTGCTGGAAGTGCTTCGCTCTCGTTTTCTGCTCTCGCCCGGGTGGCAGAGTCCGCCTCGTCTTCTTCTTCTTCCTCATCTTCTTCGTCAGGTTCGCGCTGTTTTTGGGCGCGAGCTGGCAGAGGGCGCGGCGGCGAGAAGGTCAGGTGGCCGATAGTGGCTCCGGCCAGACTGAGAATAAGCGCGAACAGCGCGATCAGACCCCAGGTCAGGAGGAAGGCGCGCGCGTAATCGGGCGCGGTGGTGATCGTGCTGAAGACGCCTGGATAGGTGAAGGCCACGGCGAACTGGAGCAGCGCCATGCCAAAGCCACCCAGGCCAGCTTCCAGCAGACCCGCGCCCGCCCGCTGGCGCAGTTTGTGAACAGCCGTCACCAGCAGCCCGCAGCCCGTCGCGCTGAAGACCGCGGCGGGTATATAGGAGGGCGCGGGCAGACTGTTAAAGCGCGCCGTCAGGGCGAAAAACGCCGCCACCGCCAGGGCCGCGATCAAGGCCGGCCAGTCCAGGCGTCCCTGCCGAACCTGCGCGGCCTCCTGGCTCGCGCTGGCCGTCTCTGCCTGGGGAGTCACATTCTCTTCATCTATCTCTATCTGTGCGGATTGTTCCTGTTGTTGCATCCCAAAAGTCCTACTCTCGTATCAAGAAGTATGCAAGGATACTAGCACATCGACACGCAGGCGGCAAGTAGCCTGCCCGATTTGCCTCAATGCTTCTCAAATATGAGCACCCCTGTTTGTTTCGCCAGGGAGGAACATCCTATACGGATGTTTTTCATTCGCGCCTTGGTTCTAATAAAGAGAGAGACTTCAATGCTGAAAATGAGCGGGATATCGCCGGACCTGACAAAAAATAGGGTGACTACCTGAGCAAAAATCGCGCTTTCACTCTTGACTATCCGGGAAAAATCGCTAAAATCTCTATAGGTTTACGTTTTCATGAAGATTTTAAGAGGTTTGTGTGCATATTGTTTGTCTTGGCGTTGACCATACATCCGCGCCAATCGCCCTGCGCGAACGCCTGGCTTGCGCGCCCGGCCAGGTGCCGGAGATGCTGGGGTCAGCGCGTCAATTTGTGGATGAGTGTGTTCTGCTCTCCACGTGCAATCGCCTCGAACTCTATGCTGTATGCCTGGAGCCGGAGGAAGGCGTAACCCATCTGCGCAATCTGCTGAGCGAGAGACGCGGCGTGGCGCCGGCGGAACTGGCGGTCCATGCCTATGTTTTTGTGGACCAGGCGGCTGTGACGCATCTGCTGGGCGTGGCCTGCGGGCTCTACTCACTGGTGCCTGGTGAGCCGCAGATTCAGGGACAGGTGGCCGAAGCGCTGGAGATGGCTCAACACGATGGCAGCGCCGGCCCTATCACCTCGGCGCTTTTTCGCGCGGCCCTGGTCGCCGGGAAGCGCGCGCGCAGCGAGACGGGGATCAGCCGTAACGCGGCCTCTATCAGCCATGTCGCGGTGCAACTGGCGCGCCAGATCTTTCCCAGTCTGGGCGAGGCCAGCGTTTTACTGATCGGCTCCGGCAAGATGAGCGAACTGGCGGCGCAAAATCTCTGCGCGCATGGAGTGCAGCGTCTGACCATTATGAATCGCACTCCTCTGCATGCGCTCAAGCTGGCAGATCGCGTGGGCGCGCTCCAGCGCGACTTTGCCGAATTGCCCGCCGCGCTGCTGGAGGCCGATGTGGTGATTTCTTCTACCACGGCTCCCGGCGCTCTGCTGACCTATGAGATGGTGCGCGAGGCGGTGCGCCAGCGCCAGGGCCGCGCGCTGCTGCTGATTGATATCGCCCTGCCGCGCGATGTCGAGCCAGCGGTGGCCGATCTGCCGGAGGTGTATCTGTACAATCTCGATGACCTCCAGCACTCGGTTGACGAGGGCATTCGCCTGCGCTTGCAGGAGGTTGAGCAGGTGGAGGCCATTGTCGCCGCCGAGGCTGTCGCTTTCGCGCGCTGGTTCTCCGCGCTGGATGTGGTGGATACGATCAGCGATCTGCGCGCCCGGGTCAATGCTCTGCGTGAGCAGGAACTGGCGCGTACCCTGGCT
The DNA here is from genome assembly GCA_035546055.1 of Ktedonobacteraceae bacterium. GTDB lineage: Bacteria > Chloroflexota > Ktedonobacteria > Ktedonobacterales > Ktedonobacteraceae > Paraktedonobacter. The sequence goes on along the minus strand of DASZXF010001031.1, from coordinate 2,882 downwards.
CAGCTCGCTCCCAGTCTGTCCGAGCGCGAGGCCGCCGCTGTGCATGAGCTGACCACGCGCCTGGTGAATAAGATTCTCCATCTGCCAACTCGTCGCCTCAAGGATGCCGCTGCCGAGGGCCAGGGGTACGCCTACGCCGAGGCGCTCCGTTATTTGTTTGATTTGAAAGTACAGAGTGATGAAACGTTTGATAATCGGCACGCGGGCCAGCAAACTGGCGATGATTCAGACGCGTTGGGTTGTGGATCAACTCCAGCGACGCTGGCCCGACCTGGAGATAATAGTTGAACAGGTCCGCACGACTGGAGACGCGGTGACGCATGTGCCGCTGACGAAGATCGGCGGGGATGGGGTCTTTGTGGTGGAGATCGAGCGCGCGTTGCATGCACGGCGCATCGACCTGGCCGTGCATAGTCTGAAGGACATGCCCACGGCGCAACCGGAGGGGCTGCGTCTGCTGGTGCCCGGTTCTCGCGAGGATGCGCGCGATGTGCTGATTACGCGTAGCGCTCCGGCCCTGGATGGGACGCCGCCCGCGCGCATCGGCACGTGCAGTTTGCGCAGAAGCGCGCAGGTGCGTGCGCTCTATCCCCAGGCGGAGATCCTGCCCCTGCGTGGCAATGTCGATACACGTCTGCGCAAGCTCGACGCCGGGGAGTATGACGCGATTATCCTGGCGGCGGCGGGTCTGCATCGCCTGGGTGTGCCAGCGGACCTGGCGGCACGTCTGACCTATCTGAGCTATGAGCAGGTCTTGCCAGCTCCCGGTCAGGGGGCGCTGGGCCTGGAAATGCGCGACGAGCCGGAGGTGCTGGCGCTACTGGAGCCGCTGCGCGATTTCGCGACCGAGGCCACCACGGGAGCCGAGCGCCAGTTTATGCGCCGCCTGGGCGCTGGCTGCTATCTACCGGTGGCCGCCCATGCCACCTTGCACAAGGAGATTCTCAGTCTGCACGGTCTGGTGACGAGCCTGGATGGCCAGCGGCAGGTGCGCGTCGTCCGGCGCATGTCCTGGACGCCGCAGGAGGGCCAGGAGCGAGCTGAGGAACTGGGGATCAAAGTAGCTGAGGATGCGCTGGCGCAGGGCGCGGACGCGATTATCGCGGCCCTTGATGACAGGGTACAGGAGCAGCAGCATGTCTGAAGCACAGGCACGCGCGTTACCCCTGAGCGGGAAACGGGTGCTGGTCACGCGGACCCGCGAGCAGGCGGGGGTCTTGAGCGAGCATCTGCGCGCGGCGGGGGCTGCGCCCATCGAATTGCCGGTTATTCGCATTGTCCCGCCCGCGAACTGGCAGCCGCTCGACCAGGCTTTGCGCCGTCTGGCGGAAGGGCAGGCCTATGACTGGCTGATTTTCACCAGCGCCAACGGCGTGAAAATGGTGCTGGAGCGCCTGCGCGAGCTGGGTCTGGACGCAACTATTTTGCGCGGGGTACGCCTGGCGACCATCGGTCCCGCCACCGCCGCCGCCCTGACGGCGTATGGTCTGACCGCAGCTCTGGTGCCGCCCGAGTTTATCGCCGAGAGTGTCGCGCAAGCGCTGCGCCGCGAGGCTGACCAGCATGGTACGGGACTGGCTGGCCAGCGCATTCTGCTGGCCCGCGCCGCCGAGGCCCGCCAGGTCTTGATTGATGAACTCAGCCAGGCTGGCGCGCAGGTGGAAGTTGTGGCGGCCTATCAAACCCTGCCGGTGGCCCGGGACGACGAGCGCGGACGCGAAGTCATCGCGCTTTTGCGTCAGCAACACCTGGACGCCATCACCTTTACCAGTTCGTCCACCGTGCATCATTTTATGCACTGGCTCAGCCAGGCCGCTCCCGATATCGCCATTTTGCTGGCCTATCCTGGCAAGCAGCCGGCACGTCCGTTGATCGCCTGCATCGGCCCCATCACCGCGCAAACCGCGCGTGACTACGGTCTGGAGGTCGGGGTTGAGGCGCGCGAGTTTACCACCGCTGGCCTGGTTGACGCTTTGATTAGCTATGAGGAGACGCGAAAATGACCGATCAGACAATTATGGCGCATACCACCCCGCAGGAGCAGCCGGCTCCCGCGAAGCCCAAACAGCCGCGCCAGGTGGTGCGTTTTACTTTCTATAAACTCGATCCACAGTGGCAACTGCTGCCCCTGGAGCAGCGCGAGGAGGGCCGACGGCAACTGCTCAGGATTGTCGAGGAGCATGGCGAGCGCGCCCTGGTTCGCACGTACAGCCTCTTTGGGTTGCGCGCCGATAGCGACTTCCTGATCTGGCAGGCCGCCTATGACACCACTGACTTGCAGGCTCTGCACAGCAAGATTCGCCGCAGTCCCATGGGGCCATACCTGCGCGAGTCCTATGGCTTCCTCTCCATGACCAAGCGCTCCATCTATGTTGGTAAGAACGCGCGCGGCGCCCATGATCCGCGCCTGGTTATCTCGCCCGACGACAAGAAATACCTCTTTGTCTATCCGTTCGTCAAGACGCGTCCCTGGTACAAGCTGCCCCTGGAGGAGCGCAAGCGCATGATGGACGAGCACATTCGCATCGGCGTCAGGTACCGCGAAGTCTCGATCAACACCACCTACTCCTTTGGCCTGGACGATCAGGAATTTGTCGTGGCCTTTGAGACCGACAACATCAGCGACTTTCTCGATCTCGTCGAAGAGCTGCGCAGCAGTGAAGCCAGCCAGTACACCCTGCGCGACACGCCCATGTTCACCTGCGTCTTCCAGCCACTCGTCGAAATCCTGGAGGCCATCGGCGCGTAATTCATCGCTGGCATCGGCGCGGATTTCTCAGCGCGGCGCCTCTGAGAAATCCGCCAGTGGAGCGTGGCAGCAGCGCCTGCCTCGTCTTCTCGTTTTACCCATAAATATGCGCGGTTTTCAAACGATTTTGGAG
>DASZXF010001030.1:0-3227 GCA_035546055.1 Ktedonobacteraceae bacterium | reverse complement strand
CCGTTTTTGGTACAAAAGACTCGCTGGTGGTCGATTTTGTGCGCCACGACTCCCCTACCGAGGCCGCGCCCTATGGAGTCGAGACGCCATTCTACACCGCCACCTACGATTTTGTGCTCAAGCCGTTGATCCGCCAGGAGGGACAATGAGCGTCCGTTGCGCCGCTCAGGGCAGGCGGCCAGGACAACACATCTTTGACATTAGCGTTTATACGAGGGCTTGAACAGATAGACGCCTGTAATCAGGCCGGCAATCAGGCAGATCAGTCCGGCCAGGAAGTGTATCATTTCCATGGCCAGAGAGGAGGGGGCTGTAACCATGCCTCGGATGCTGGTAAACATAAGAGCAAAGGCAGCCATGAGCAAGAGCAGCATAGCGACCGTCATCACAAACACTTTCATCGGCAAATTCCTCCCGGTTCGGCAATCCTGCCAGTTCTTCCTGGGAAAACAGTGCTCGCTCTCGTTTCTTCATCGGCACGATCTCAGAAAACTTGAGGACAGAGCCAGGCCACAAGGACGCGAACGCGGACAGCAGGTACCGCGAGCGCGCGGCAAAGCTTTCTTTGCACATTCTCATGTTTCCCTGACATCGTGCAAAACTGGCGGACTTATTGTATAATGGACAGGTATTGAAGTAAAAAATGTTTGCAGCCGAGAACATTTCAAGCGGTAAGAAGGCACACCTCTGGTGTACAACTGGCAAGCAACCTGAATATCCCGATCAACTAGAAGGATGAAGGAGAGTGATGAAGATGGGCGAGGGAAAGAAGGACGCTTCTCTATTGCGCGAGGTCCATCATCTCCTGACGCAAGGAAAAAGCGACGAAGCACAAACGCTGCTGGCTCACGTGACTGCTGAGGCCACAGCCCAACGCCACGAATTGGACTATTTACGCGCCTGGGATGCTGCTGTTCAGGAACAGTGGGAAAGTGTCGCACAACTGGTACGGGGCATTCCCGTGCTTCTGGATAGAGAGGAGCGGGAAAACCTGCTCACCAGCGGCTCGACGCGCCGGCGTCGTCCGATGTGTTTACTCATGCTGGGGGAAATGGCGCGCACGCTGGGCTATCCCGAAGAGGCAGCGGAGCATTTTCAACGCTGTCTGGCCTTCCTCAACGAGCGGCGTATGAATATTCCTGAAGTGCGTCTGCTGGCCTATGCCTGTCAGGGCAAGCTGGCGCTGGAGATTAACCACGCCGCCCAGGCCTTACGGCACTTTGAAATGGCCGCGCGCCTGTGTGCGGAGGAAGAGCCGGACTCGCCTTTACAGGCCACCATTCTGGCCGATCTGGCGGAAACGCAGTTCCGCCTGGAGCACTATGAGGCGGCTTTGCTCTCGGGCAAACACGCCCTGCGGCTGTACCAGGCCAGTTGCGCGCCCTCCTGCCACGAGCAGCTTTTGCTCCTGTTGAGCCGCATCTGTCTGGCTCTGAACGACAACGCCTCCGCCCTGGCCTATGTGCAGGACGCCCGGCGCTGGGCCAGCCAGGCCAACAATCCGACTCGTGAGGGCACGGCCCTGCTCGTCCTGGCGGAAGTTCAGCAGCGAGAAAAGCAGTCAGCCGAAGCCCGCGCCAGTGTCCAGGCGGCGCTGACCTTGCTTGCTGCCACGCCTGAGCAGTCGGCGTATGGCAACGCGCTCTTTCTGGCTGGCAGAATCGCCGAAGATCAGTGGCGCGGGCATCCCGCCGAGGAGAGCTACGCCACCGAGGCCCGATCCGCCTATGAGCGAGCGCTGACCTTCTTCACCGAGCGCCATGACAGCGCCGCGCGGGCCAGGATTGCCCGCCAGTTCGCGCAGTTTCTCGAAGCCAGAGATCAGCCCGAACAGGCGCTCATCCAATGGAAAAACGCCTTTACCTTCGCCCGCCAGGTAGAGTAATCCATCAGGGTGTCCTGATGACCATCATGCACCACGCGAAATAAGCGCCACTACGGTATAACTACAGTGGCGCTCATTTCGCATAGCGCATCGTGATCGTCAGGCGGAAGCTCGCTGTTGCTCTCCCTGTTCGTATTTGTTAGCAAAGGCGCGCGGACTGCAAAAGATATTGCGCTTCGCGAAGGCTTCGGGAGCCTCCTGGCGCAAACGCGCCTGAATGTGGGGTTTGCTGGAGCCAAGGCCGGTAAAGTACGGCTCAGGCAGGGCCGCAAAGCGCTGCACCCACTCCGGGCAGGGAATGCCATATTGCGCGCACAGATATTCTACCGCTGCGGCGCAGAAGACAGCCCACTGGTGATGTTCAGTGGTCACGTTCTCCGGCTCCTCCACCGGCTCCTCAATCAGGTCCGCGCGCCGGTCGATGGCATAGCAAAACCAGTAATTCAGAAAGTCCCCCAGAGCCGTCCAGGGGCGCTCCCCCTGAAAAATCTCCTGGCTGGTCATGTTCATGGTTTGGAGTTCAGCCCACATAACCTTTACCTCGGCAATTCAAATCCTGGGCGGTTGAGTCTATGACAGTACAACCGTTTTCAGACCATTATACCATAACTCCAATTCTTCAAAAGAGGGCATCCAGGGTTTTATCGAGCACGCATTCCGTCTGCCAGGCTTTATCTGCATAGCGGTCCACCAGAGCCTGGGCCTGTTCACGCGTCTGGATCTCCAGTTTCTCGCACAGGGCCAGAATATCATCCTCGTCCTTATCGCGGCCCGCCAGCAGCTTCAGCACCAGAATGCATTCCGCGTTGGGGACATAGATCTCCAGATTGGTGTACGTGCGCCACAGATTCAGCGTACCCAGTTCCTGGGTAAACGCCGCCACCACATCATTCATCCAATCGCGCCTGATCTGATAGCGTTTCGCCACCGCGTTCACCGCCGAACGAAAAACCTTCGTTGTCTCGTTTGGTTCAGTCGTGTCGGGAAAATCCAGCGGAATCACATCGACATCCTTGGTCGAGGTGCGGTTCTTCAGAAAATACATCATATAGATTCCGCCTACCACAGCCAGGCGCACCGGCTTCTGAATCTTGCGTGTGCCCAGTTCTTCATCCAAGGCCTGAAAATAGGCTTCTACTTCGTCGCTCTCCATGCCCTGATCCTTCTCCGCGAATCACAAAAGATATCTCCCCATACCTCATCATCGATGCAAGTATAGCATAGTTTGGATCTTTCTCAAAAAACATGATTCATCCCGAATCTGATCCTGTTGGGCAGGTCGTGGGTGACTCCTCGTCGCTGCGCGACTCGCCCTGGTGCATTGGGAGGAGGTGGCAGGGTG
>DASZXF010001029.1:0-5434 GCA_035546055.1 Ktedonobacteraceae bacterium | reverse complement strand
CTGCGTCTTCGCCACCAGTTCAGCGCGGCTGACCACCTTCTCCCCTCGTCTGCATTTCGCGTTAATCTTAGCCCTGGCCTCATGTTGATAAAACTGGTAAGCCCAGCCCAGCAGATCGGGATCAGCGAACAGCCTGGTCAGCTCCGCCGGGTCTTTGCCGGACACAACAGGCTGCTGGCCGATGATCAGATCTATGCAGGGGAAAAGATTGTCCGTTTGCAGTGACGTATCAGAGGGGAAAAGGTCAGGCAACAGCCTCGCCAGTTCGCGGCGGGCCTGCTGGCGGGCTTCCCACCATGCGCGGCCCGGCGAAACGCGGGCTGCCGCGTCCTCCGGGGTAGGTGGGAGCAGCCCGCGTACCTCCAGCGCGCGCAGCAGCAGCAGGCGCATCATCCAGGTCCAGGCTCCTTGCTCATGCTCCGCCAGAGCCAGTTCAAGGGGAGCGTCATCCGTCCGGGGTGGAGAAACCAGGAGGAGAGAGCGCAACTGTTTTACCAGCGCACTCAGCATTTCTTTGTGTCGCTTATCCATGCGTGATCTAATCCTTTAGGCGTGATTGCTGGTTTGCTTTTCTATTATGGACCATGGATGGTCTGATGGCTGTCTTTTGCGCCATCCATAGCCAGAGTTGCTATGCTAGCCTGGTGAAGTTCCTGTTATCTGCTCAGAGCCAGGAGAAGCGGCGTTTTCCAGGTGCTCAGAAAATGATCGCCGGGGCAGGTCAGTTCGGGGCGAATTTCGCAATGGCCGCGGATGCGCGAGGAAGCGATGGATGGGTAGTGTGTGCGGATCAGCCGGGCGGTAGCCTCCAACTGAGAGGCAGGAGGGGTTGCGTGCTCATAGTTACCGGATAGCGCAATGCCGATGCTGCGCGTATTGATCTCCCAGTTCCCGGCGTGCCAGCCAAGCGCCTCGTCCGCCAGCAAGCGCTCACAGGTGCCATCCGGGCGAATCAGCCAGTGGTACGCGAAGAAGACCATACGCCCCTGGCGAAAGTGGCCGGACCAGACCGGCTCGCCTCTCACCGCGCGGCCCAGGACATTATTCTCCAGGTATTGAAAGCCATACTGGCGCAAAAAACCGATGGCATTGAGCCTTGCCAGCGGTATGTCAGGATCTTCCTCCGTGTGATGCAGTACAAGCGTATCGGGAGGCACACGTTCCGCATCGAGATCAGGTCCGGCAATGGCCAGCGGAATCTCCCCGCGCTCCAGCATCTCCCCGGCCAGACCGTAAACCCGCTGCCGCCAGGCCTTCAACTGCGCATCATCATGCACCACCGTAAAGACAAAGCGCCTCAGCTCGTCCGCGAGTTGCTCATACCAGTTCGGCAGACGAAAGCGCTTTTCCCAATACGCCGCCTCAAATTCCGGTAGCATAGCCCATTCTCGCCCGGTCTGCCTGTCCGCCCAGGCAAGCAGCCGCGCGTACTCCTCCAATCGTAACGTATGGCCATAGCATATAGCGCTCCCCGGCAAATGTCAAAGAGACGAGTCAGACCGGCCAGGGCGTCATGTTGGCCGCAGAGGCAAGGCGGCCCGTCCACGGTAGGGAGCAGGCCAACCCGGCGCCTCCCTCGGCTCATAGCGTCCTGTTATTTAAACGCATAAATCTCGGGGTGTATCCTGTGATAACGCTGATATGGCCAGTTCTTCCACCTTTTTTACTCTTCTTGAGATTACTTTTCCTTCTTTTTCCCTCCCCTTGACAAAGGCAAGGCTCGTTCAGTATACTTTCTTTAAGCGATTAAATTTAAGCGCTTAAATACATGAAGCAGGCAGTTTCCTCTCAAAGAGACTGTCAAAAGCTTCCCAAAGGAGGTGAAGCTTCCTCTTCTGAACCACGCGTAACTCTCTTATTATACCAGGCAACCATAACCATCTCGACGTGCATCGCTCTATGGAACGTTCAGACAACGTGACGACATCTGTTCTATTCATAGAGACATGATGCACTATTTCAAGCTCATGGAAAGGACACAAGGACGTGACACCATCAACTTCTTTCTCGCACTGGCTGTATACTCGCAGTTGGAGAGGTCTGCTGGTCCTCATTGTGGTGGCGGGCATTCTGGCCGGAGCGCTGGGCCTCTCTGGCGCGCTGAACGTGGCTCCCACGCCGGCTTTGGCCGCCAGCTCGCTGCCCTGCGACATTTATGCCGCTGCCGGTACCCCCTGTGTCGCCGCGCATAGCACCACGCGCGCGCTGTTCGCCTCGTACAGCGGCAGGCTGTATCAGGTCAAGCGCTGGTCGGATAACGCGACGACCAACATCAACACCCTGAGCGCGGGCGGCTATGCCAACGCTGCCGCGCAGGACTCCTTCTGTTCGGGTACCTCATGCACCATCACAGAGATCTACGATCAGTCCGGCAGAGGCAACAACCTCACTATCGAGGGACCGGGCGGGAACGGCGCCCAGGATTACGGCGCCAACGCCGCCGCGCTGCCGATTACCGCCGGTGGTCACAAGGTCTACGGACTGTACGTCTCAGCCGGCGTTGGCTACCGCGACAACTCCACCTCTGGCGTGGCCAGGAACGGCGCGCCGGAGGGTATGTACATGGTGACGAGCGGCACCCATGTCAATAATCGCTGCTGTTTCGACTATGGCAATGCCGAGACCAATAGCAACGACAACGGCAACGGCCACATGGACGCCATCAACTTCAGCACCGAATGCTGGTTCTCCCCGTGTTCCGGCTCCGGTCCCTGGGTGCAGGCGGACCTGGAAAACGGCCTTTTTGCCGGAGGCAATGGCTCCAACACCAATAACCATGGCAACTCCAGCGCCTTTGTCACCGCTTTGCTCAAAAACAACGGCCAGAACAGGTACGCCATCAAAGGTGGCAACGCCCAGTCAGGTAGTCTGACCACGTGGTACAACGGCGCGGAACCGAATCTGGGCGGCTATGCTCCCATGCACCAGGAAGGCGCCATCGTCCTGGGGACCGGCGGCGACAACAGCGACGGCTCGGTTGGCTCCTTCTTTGAGGGCGTCATGACCGCCGGTTATCCCACCGACGCGGCGGACAACGCCGTGCAGGCCAACATCGTCTCCGTTGGCTATAGAAGCAGCAGCAGCTTCCCCGTGGTCGGCACCGCCTACCGTCTGACCAACGTCAACAGCGGGAAAGTGCTGGACGCCGTAAACTGTGGCACCGGCAATGGCACCTCGGTTGATCTGTGGGCCGCGCTCGGCAACACCTGTCAGCAATGGAGATTCGCCAGCGCCGGCAGCGGCATTTACACCCTCACCAACGTCAACAGCGGGAAAGTGCTGGACGCCGTAAACTGTGGCTGGGCGGACGGCACGCTGGCGGACCTGTGGTCTGCGCTTGGCAACAAATGCCAGCAGTGGGCCGTCATTCCCACCGGAGGCGGGCACTATGAGCTGGTCGTCGAAAACAGCGGCATGGTGCTCGACGCGCAGAACTGCGGCACCGGCAACGGTACCATCGTTCGTCTCTGGCAATGGCTCAACAACCCCTGCCAGGAGTGGACCATCGCCCCCTGATCTCACCTCTTCGCCGATGTCTTTCCCATTGTCGCGCGCCTCTCATATGTTGCCCGCCTGAGACAATGGGGAGACACCGGAGGGATGGCGCCCCGGAGCTACGTACAGCGCCATCCCTCTCTGCCCAGGATATTTCCTATAGCCATAGGATATACTATAAGGTGCAGGAGTCAAACAACGCAGCGATGGACCTGCGTGTGCAGCTGGAGCTAGCGCGAACCAAACCAGATATGTAACGCGGACTCGATGTCGGGGCTGGCGTTTTCTGCGCTCCAGCAGATGTAGCCATCGGGACGAACCAGGACGGCATCGGCGGCAAAATCAGCGGACGTGCTGGCCTGCAGGTAGTCCACCGGCACTGCCGAGCTGGCTACGACGGCGGCAAGATCGGCGTGATGACCCAGGTCGAGAAGCAGACCGTGACTGCTATGTAAGAGCTGGCTGACACGCGTCTGACCGCCCGGGGTGGACAGATCCAGATCGAGCATACGCCGGCCAATCAGCGCCGTAGCGTCCGCGCCCGGCAGAGTATACCGCACATCGAGACCGGAGATCATGCCCGCGAGGTAGCGGTTCGTCTCCGGCAGGCGCATCAGGTCAATGAACAGTTCGCGCAGGGCGGACCCATCCTCGTCGCTCTGGAGCATCATCAACAGACCCTGCGCGCGTGTGTTCTGAAGTACCCGCGCGCCTACCGGGTGGCGCTCCGTGTGATAGCTCTCCAGGAGTCCTGCGGGTGCCTGGCCTTTCACCTGCGCGGCCAGTTTCCAACCCAGATTGAACGCGTCCTGGAGGCCCAGGTTGAGACCCTGGCCACCGGTGGGAAGATGAATATGAGCCGCATCGCCGGCCAGGAAGACCCGGCCTACCTGATAGTCTTCAACCTGGCGTGAGGCGTCGCTGAAGCGCGAGGCCCACAGGATTTCCTGCAACTCGATATCGGCACCATAGGAGGCACGCAAAGCGGCACGCACCTCCGTTTCAGTGATCGGCGCGTCACGGGCAAGCGTCTGCTGTGCGGGACCGCCAAACAGCAGACGGCTGACGCCATCGCCGAGCGGAGAAAGGATGCCCAGGACATCGCCCTTGCGCTGAATATGCTCACTGAAATGCCTGGCGCGTGTAGGCACTTTTCCTGCTCCCCCGGCCAGCCTGACATCGGCCACGACCATAGACGACTTGCCGTCTCGACCGGGAAAATTGACGCCGACAAGCTTACGCACCGTGCTATGACCACCATCACAGCCAACCAGATAGCGTGCCCGCAGGTGCGTCTCGCCGCCTGGACCGCTGACGAGGGCCGTCACCCCCGCCTCATCCTGTTCCAGGCCAACGATTGCCTGTCCCCACCAGAGAGGAATGGCATACCGGGCCAGTCTCTCTGCGAGAAACGCTTCTATGCGTCCCTGGGGAATTGACAGCGGGTAAGGATAGCGGGTATTCCAGGCATGACAATCCAGCGGAACCGGCAAGCCGGCGAAGTGACCGCCAACCGCCTCGCGGGGCAGCGCCAGCTCCCGCAGTTCCGCCAGCAGGCCGCGCAGGTCCAGAACCTCCGCCGTGCGTGGCTGTACCCCGGTCGCTTTCGATTGTCCGCTGCGTGCGGCCAGTTTTTCCAGGACCACGGCGCGCACGCCAGCCAGGCCCAGTTCATGCGCGAGGAACAGGCCAACTGGACACGCTCCCACAATGATGACATCTGTATCCATGCTCTGTTCAGGATTGCTTTGAGCGGATGAAGCCATAGAGAGGACTTCCTTTCATTTCATGATATTGCGCAAAAAAGAGGAGAAAAGCGCGGACCATCGCCACGAATCGTTCAGATCCTTTCTCGCTCCATGAGGAGTGTAGCGCATCGTGCAGGGCAGACGCATCGCTCAACTGCATGAGACGGTGGATGATTTCTGGCGGGCTACAG
>DASZXF010001028.1:0-3215 GCA_035546055.1 Ktedonobacteraceae bacterium | reverse complement strand
CGCCTGCTGCTGTGCAGCCCCGATCTCAGCGCACGGCGTGTCCTGACCTCACATGGAGGTCGTCTCCTGTGAGGTCAGCGCTTCATCGTTCGTGTGATGTCTCTTCTTCATTTCCCCTCTGTCTGTGTGTCTCTTGAAGGAGGTGCGGTCTATGGGTGCGCCCATCACCCGTTCCCTGATCTCCCGGATGCGCAAACGCTTTGCGCGGATGCTGCCGGGCTTGCTTCTCTGGGCATGTGGGGGCATCGGGGTGGTGTGGTTGCTGGCTTCCGGCTGGCCTGGCCCATTGGTCCCCTCTGCCTCTGCCCTTGCTCCTCCCTCCTGGCTGGCTCCGGCCTCCTCCTCTGTGTCATCCCCCGCGCTCTCTGCTGGCTCCCGATCCACGCCCGGATCGGGGGCTGGCGGGAGGGCCAAGGTTAGCACGCAGGCGGCGCTGACGACGGCGTGTTGTGTGCGTGGGGATGTGGAGTGTGCCCTGCACACTGTCGCGCAGTCGCTGGCCCAGCAGGTGCTGGAGACGGTCAAACCAATCGTCACGGGGATTCTGGACAATCCTGTGGATATCCTGTTTCAGACCCCCGCAGCGGAAACCTATGAGAATCCGGCAGTGCTGGCGCTCTGGCAGGCGCTGATGACGGTGGGCGAGGTCGCCCTGGCCTGTGTGATTGCGGTCGGGGGGTATAACGTCATGATCGCTCCCTATCTGGGGTTGCCTCAGAGCTCGATTGGCGCCTTCATCCCCCGGTTGTTGCTGGCATATGCCGCCGCCCACTTTAGCCTTGATTTTTTGGGGCTGTTCATTACGTTTGAGAATACCGTTTGCCAGCTCATCCTGCATACCGCCGGTCTGTCCGCTCTGACCAACGCGATTGAGGGCTTGTTTGATCCGGCATCGGTGGGCAATCTCATCCTGTTCGCACTCATCCTGGTGATGGCCGTCCTGCTGCTGTGCCTGCTCGGCCAGATGATCGTGCGCATTGGCATGGTGGCCTTACTCATCGCCCTGGCTGGCCCGGCGCTCCTGTGCCTGGCACTGCCACAAACCCAGCGTTATGGACGCCTCTGGCTGACCCTGTTTTCCTCCAGTGTGCTGGTGCAGCTTTTCCAGGTCACCGGACTTGCTCTTGGAGGCATGCTGCTCACGGCGGCCAGTGCCACGCCGCTGTGGCATTTGCCAGATGGCATTGGTCCCGCGCTGCTGTGCATCGGACTGCTGTTTCTCGTCCTCAAACTGCCTGGGATGCTCAACCACTGGGCGCTTGGTCCCATGCAGGCGATGACCGGCGGTTTTTCTGCTGGCGATGGGCTGGCTGCCACACAGGGCTATCTCCAGGATCAGGCCGCCCGGCAGGCATCCATTGATGCCCTGGCGTCGCTGATCTAGCGGTCTGGCTGGTCTGTTGCTGATTCGGGTGGGCCAGTCCTGGCCCATCCCATGTTTCTCGGAAAGGAGGTGAAGGATGTCCTGGCGCCAGACGCCCCTGGTGGGCCTGCTTGCCGGCGCCATGCTCGTTCTGGTGCTGGTGGGGCTGCTGATCGGTGCCACAACCCTGTTCCTGCCCCAGAGCAACTCTACCCAGGCTTTGCCCTGTGCTCCGTCTTCGGTGGCCGTGAACGGCTCACCCGCTACGGCTGTCACCCCGACTGCTCCCCCTGTTGGGGCGTGCTACCCTGGTAGTCCGTATGGCGCGCAGGTGGTCGCCTGGGCACAGCGGATGGCCAACGCCCTCTACGTCAACCCGGCCTGTGGGGCGCAACGCGGCGGGCCGGACTGCAATGACACGTGGTACACCAGCGCGTTTCCCCAGGAGGTGGTGCAGTATGGACAGGACTGGTGCCGCAGCCGGGGCGATTGTGTGGACTGGGCTAATGGCTCCTATCAATGCGTCTCGTTTGTGCGCGGGGCGTATTCCCAGGTCTATCCGATGACGGTTTCCGAGAACGCTTTTGCGTTGTGGGATCTGTATCGGCACCGGGCGGGCTGGCAGGGGATTCCGGCTGCCGCGACGCAGGACGCGCGTCTGCGTGGGTTGCCAGAGCCGGGCGATGTGATGGTCTTCAAGGATGCGGGCGTGGGCCATGTGGCCATTGTGATCAGTGTGCAACCTCCAACCGGTGGGCACACGGGCTGGATCACCTTTGCCAATGCAAACAGTTCCAGCGCCTATGATCGTATGCCGCTCTTACCCACCCTGCTGGTGGATACGCGAGCATGGGGGTCCGGCTACATCGTCTGGGGCTATCTGCGCCCGCTGGTCAACGCCTCCGCGCGCCTGGTTCGGCTCTCCCAGCTTGACCCGGCGCAATATGCCTCGGCCAATGAGGATGAGATCTGGGCGTATTCGGCCTGTTCCGCTGCCGCGATGACTGAGGTGCTCAATGCCTATGGCTTGCACCTGCGCATCCATGATGTGCTCCAGGTCGAGGCCAACCTGGGCTACATCACCCCGGAGCTGGGACTCACAGCGGAAGCCGGGATTGCCGCCACCGTGCAACGCTTTGGCTTTCAGACCACCTGGGGCGATCAGTACACGCTTGATCAGGTGATTGCCGCCGCCAATGCGGGCACCCCGGTCATCGTCAGTTGGCCTCCTGCGCGCTACGACGGCGGACATATCGTCGTCGTGACCGGCGGTGATCGTCAACAGGTTCGGCTGGCCGATAGCTCGTTGTGGAACCGCACCACGCTCTCCCGCGCGCAGTTTCTCCAGTGGTGGGCTGGCTTCGCGGCCATCGTTACCCCCGCCTGAAATCCGGTGCTGGCGTGCTCCGCGCGTGGCCCGCGCCAGCGCGCCGGTTGTTCCCCGGCTTCCTGCCGGGAAGCTCCAGAAAGGATGGGTTCCCCATGCGTTCTCTTCTGGCCGTCCTCTATGCCCATGCTCCGGCGCTGCCAATCGCGACCAGGGCGGGCTGGACGGGTATTCTGGCCCTGGCCGATATCGCGACCTTTTTCTCGAATCTTTACCATCAACTGACGCTGATTGCCCTGGCGGCATCCATCTTCTTTTTCGCCCGGGCGGCGCTCCTCTATATGACTTCGGGTGCGGGCAATGAGCGCAACAAAACCCATGCGCTGGGCGCGTTGTACGCCGCGCTGGGCGGTCTGGCCCTGGCGCTGCTGGCCAAAACCATCGGCGGCATTGTCTCCACTGCCGCCCACGGCCAGTAAGCCGGTGGAGCCCATGACGAAAGGAGGTCTATGGCTCGTCGATTTC
>DASZXF010001027.1:0-3171 GCA_035546055.1 Ktedonobacteraceae bacterium | reverse complement strand
CCACCTCCAAAAGCACCAGGACGAGTCGCGCAGCGACGAGGAGTCCACCACGACCTTCCCAACGGGATCACTCTTTGGCAGAAGCAGAGATGATTCCTGGGAGATGGGTGGATGGGAGAAGGGAATTGTTGGCACAGTGGGAGAAGGCTCCTTATGATCGCCCATGACTTTAGATACGCGGAAGCGCAAGTCGCTTGCTATCTTCTCGTCATGTAGCTATACTACATATTTAAGTATGACTATTTGAGGCTCGTGCCGAAGGAGGCCTGGCTGTGTTTTTCATCGCGCTGTTCTTTGTGATTTTGCTGGCCGTATGTGCGGGAATTATTATCTGGCAGAATCTTGAGACGCTGGTCTTTTCTCCCGTTCATTTGAAGGTGCTGGCATGGCATTTGCCGGGCGCGCCCATTGTCTTGCTGTGCGCGCTGTGCGCTTTTTTGGGCGCGCTTTTGCTCTATCTTTCAGTTGTACGTTCTGCGCGGCGGGATAAAAAAGAGATCAGGAGCCTGCGTGCGCGGATTGAAGATCTTGAGAAGGCAGCGGCGAAATCGCCCAGCGGCGGACTGATCTCCTCTTTCGCGCCGGCTGTAGTGCCCATGCCCGGTTTTGCTGCGGGGGCGCCTGTGGGACCATCAGGCTCGGGCAATCCCGCCGGTCCTACGGGACCGCTGGGACCAGCCGGCGCACCGGGTCCGAGCGGACCGTTAGGACCAGGGGGACCAGGAGGGCCAGGCCAGCGCCAGCCACCTGCGAATCTCCAAAATATCTCCCCCTCGGCTTCAGGGAATAATCTTTCATTGCCGCCGCGTCCTTTCCCTCCTTCTCAGCAGCAACCGCCGCAGCCACCGATGGGAGGGCCGCGCCCACCGTTCCCCCATTCTTGAAGAAGGGAGCCTGGCCTGTGGCTCTGGCAGTAAAAATTCCCAATGATATACAATAAGAAGAAGGACATGAGGGATAGGATGATAGGGATTTTGTGATCAAATGATGATGTTCAGCGTATTTGTAAGTGTGCCTGTTTTCTGCTAGAGAAAAATGCGTAGCACGGTTCTTGCGAGCCGGCAATGAGGATAAAATAGATGCAGCAGTCGCTGGAATTTTTTTGTGAAGAGTGTGGCGCTGCCAACCCTGGCGATGCTACCCATTGTTTTGCTTGCAAGTCCCCGCTGACCCATCCCCAGGAGTCGTCAGCGGCTCCAGCGCCTGTTCATCCGGTGGTTGTGATTCCTCCGCCTGTGTTGCAGGTGACGGCCAGCGCAGCCAACTCTCCTGTGAGTTCTCCTGGCCTGACGACCGGCGCTGTTCCTGATAAACTGAGCGCCGGTATGCTGCTGCAAAACCGCTATAAGATCGAGGCTGAAATCGGCCAGGGCGGCTACTCCATCGTCTACAGGGCTCGCGATATCTCTCGCTACGGGCGCCTGGTGACAATTAAGCAGATTAATCTGCGCAACCTTTCCTCGCGTCAGATTATTGAGGCTACGGAGACCTTCAACCGGGAGACGACGCTCCTGCCGGATCTGAAACATGATGGTATCCCGAAGTTCTACGGCCATTTTACCGATCCTGAGCACTGGTATCTGGTGATGGAATATATTCCCGGTCAGACGCTTGAAGAGTATCTGCAAAACTCGACGGAGAAGGGCTATTGCTCCCTGGCTGATACGCTGCGGATCGGCATCGCGCTCTGCGTCATTCTGGAATATCTGCATCTCCGCAAGCCGCCGCTGATCTTCCGCGATGTCAAGCCCGCAAATATTATGCTGACTCGCAATAAGCGCGTGTATTTGATCGATTTTGGCATTGCGCGCGCCTTCAGTCCTGGCAAAACGAAAGATACAACCCCGCTAGGTTCACCCGGTTACGCGGCCCCTGAGCAGTATGGGCGCGCACAGAGCGATCAACGTACCGATATCTATGGTCTGGGCGCGACTCTGCAAACGTTGCTGACCGGGTGCGATCCCCTGGATTTGCGCCAGGGTGTGCCCTCACGCTCACCCCATCCCATTCCGCCTGATGTGCAACTGCTCCTCGATAGCATGATGGACCCCGATCCCAGGCGCCGCCCGCAGAATCTTTCCCTGGTCAAGCAGAAGTTGCAAAATGCGCTGGCTCGCCTGCGCCGCGTTTCACGCTATATTACGGGCGTGGCTGTGGGATTGGGATTCCTGGCGTGGTGGATGCTGACCGGGCTGATGTGGCAGGCGTCTGCGTTTGTCACGCTGGCCTATATGTCCGGCTGCCTGCTGGGCCTGGGCATCATTATCGCGCTCATTTTTATGCTGATCTTCCTGACTGTGCCGGCGGAGCGCCCGATTGCCCTCGGTATGTTGACCGTGGTTCTGCTGGCGATTCTCCTGTTTGCCACCCATGTCATGAGTCTGCCCGGTATCATTCAATAGCTCACTGGCGCTTTTTCCTGCGGCCAAAGCCGAACAGGCGCCGCCAGAAGCCCACTTTTTCCGCCGGCGTCTCGGCCTGCGCGGACGCCGTTTCAGTGACTTCGCGCCATTCCTGCTTTTGCTGTGGCACAGATGTGTAAGCTATGGAAACGCTCTGCTCATTGACGAGCACAGTGCTTGCTTCCGTGGAAGTTTCGTCGGTGGTGGTGAGCGCGAAGGTACTTTCCTCGCCCTCTGTTTCTGACACCACCAGCGCGCTCATCTGCATGGTTGGAGCGTCGGAAAGCTCCGACTTCCTCGCCTCTTCCTCTATTGAGCCTTGCTGACTCTCCTCACCAGCTCCTTCCCGGACCGCGCCAGGGTCGATGTCAGCCGCCGCCGGAGCAATTTCTGCCTGATCTCTCTCGCTCCCATCCGTGCGGAACGCCTCAGTCTCGCTGCTGGCCTCCGCTTGAAATGCGGCAGGCTGGCTGCTCTCGTTGTCGTCCACCGGCGCCGCTTCGGCCTGGCTGGCCATCGCCTCTTGCGCGGGGAGCGCCTGGTTCTCCTCGTCTGTGTTCTCGCGCAGCGCGTCAGTCTCGCCGCTGGTTTCTTCGGACTCAGATTCATTGGCGGCCTGTTGCGCAAAGCGAATGTCTTTGAGGGCCATGGGCATCGTGGCGTCGTCGGCATCCTGCGCCTGCCAGGTCTGCCAGTCCTCTATATCGTCTGCCGAACTCTCTCCAGGCAAATCGGCCTGTGTATCCGCCGCAGCCTGTGCGCTGGCGTC
>DASZXF010001026.1:0-3695 GCA_035546055.1 Ktedonobacteraceae bacterium | reverse complement strand
TTCCAAAATTCAACGGTCTCTGAATCACTCATAATGTTCCCCTTTCACAAATGACTGAAACAGCGCCTCTCGCTGCGAGCGAGGTGCGCGCAACAAATGCCCTGCCCAGGGCAGTGGTTTCTCTCGCGGGGCATGGCGCTCCTGGATCGACCGCCAGGCCAGCATCCTCCATGCCAGGTGAGAGATAATCCTGATGTGTTGACTTCAGGATGTACGTGAAATTCTATGGCGTCACAGGTAGCGAGTGCTGCCTGGAATGCCCGAAGGGTGGTTCCGCTTTACTCGGATGTCAGACAGACTGGCCGACTGGTTGGTTGCAACAGGTGTAGAGGATCTGGTGGGAGCGTCAGGTGCAAGCACACCTCTGCCGTAGGCGGTACGTTCGCCCCCGGTTCCGTGAGCGTCGCGCCCGCGAAAGTCAGACTCTCATCCTCCAGTTCAATCCCTCCGGCAGGATCGTCGGCTCCATACTGTTCCTGCGCGCGTAAAAAGCGGCGGAATTGTTCGTTTTTGAACGCTTGCCCATGCTGATCGCTGTTCATAATGCTCCTCTCTGCATAACTGACAGGTCGTTTCGCCCGCCCGCGTCGCGCCTCCATCAGCGCTGATCTCGTTCCTGGGCCAGTTGGCTGAGCACCAGTTCCGTGTAGAGTCCATTGTGCGCCATAAGTGCTTCGTGGGTGCCGCGTTCGACAATTTTGCCTCGTTCCATGACCAGGATCAGATCCGCGTCGCGGATCGTGCTCAGGCGGTGGGCAATCACAATGCGCGTACAGCCAAGGGTATTCAAATTGCGCTCAACAACGCTCTCTGTTTTGGTATCCAGATGGCTGGTAGCCTCATCAAAAAGCATGATAGCTGGTCGGGTTGCCAGGGCACGAGCGATAGCAATACGCTGTCGCTGACCGCCGGAGATAGCGCTGCCGCCTTCTGAAACCAGCGTCTCATATTCCATTGGCATACGGATCACATCCTCGTGGATACCGGCCAGGGTCGAGGCCCGAATGACCTGTTCCATGTCAATTTCAGGGTCGCTAAAGGTGATATTTTCTCGTACAGAGCCGCTAAACAGGGCGGTCTCCTGGAGCACTACGCCGAACTGACGGCGCACGCTGCGATAGTTCAGCTCCTGGAGAGGCAGACCATTATAGAGAATCTGCCCTGCGCCTGGCTCATAGAGACCCAGGAGGAGCTTTCCCAAGGTGCTTTTCCCAGAACCGCTCCGTCCCACAATCGCGACTTTTTTGCCAGGCTCAATGAGCACATTGATATCTTCCAGCACATTGACACCATGCTGATCGTAGCGGAAGCTGAGATTTTTGCACTCGATCAGCCCGGTAAGAACCGGGGGCTGTTGCACCGTATCGAGCTTTTGCTCTGGCTCAGCCTCAATCACATCCACGATGCGATTGAAATGGGCGCGGACCAGTTGCAAGCGCTGGCCCGTATTCGCCAGCGAGGTCAGCGGCGTAACACAGGAAATTGCCAGGGTATTCAGAGCCAGCATCGTGCCCAGACTCATGCTCCCATTCATGACCTGGAACGCGCCAAACCAGAGCAGGATCAGTGGTGCAAATGTGTTAAGCATGCTCACCACCGTCGAGTAGAGCGCGGCGATGTAATCCCGGCGCACGGAAATATTCAGGTGATCGAAAAAGAGATTGGACCAATGGTGCAGCGCTCGATGCTCGGAGCCAGCGGCCTTCAACGTAGCAATGCCCACCAGCGCCTCGGCCATATATCCCTGGGCCTTACCCTGCGCGACCAGATCTCGTGACGAGAGCACATGCACCGGGCGCGTGGTAATCAGCAGCAAAACGACTTGCAACGCGCCTATGCCCAGGGTGAGCAGCGTCATACCTGGCGACTGCTGCCAGAGAATACAGGTATAGACCAGCACTGTCCCACTGTCCAGCAAGGTCGAAATCATCTGATTGGTCAGGACATCGCGGATCGAGAGATTGCTGCTCAAGCGCGAAAGCAGATCGCCGCTAGAGCGCTGCTGGAAAAAGCGGTAGGGCAGGGAGAGCAAATGCTCAAAGAAGCCCAGCAGCATATGCGTATCCACACGCGCCTGGAGAAAGATCAAGATAGAGGAGCGCAGCAGCATAATCAACCCCTGAGCAAGAGCAATCAAGAGAATGCCCAGGCCGAGAATACTCATCAGATCTGTCAATTTCTCCGGCAACACCTGATCCATAAAGAGCTTCATCAACAGAGGCATCCCCAGCCCGAAAAGTTGGAGAAGCAAAGAGGCCAGCAAGATTTGTAGAATAAATCCTGGCAGACGAAAGATATAGCGCAGGTACATCCAGAGCGAGAGCTGGCGCTGTTGCGGGCGGTGAGAGGTAAATTCAGTCCCTGGCTGCATACTGATGACAATGCCGGTGAAGCCCTGGCTGAACTCCTCCGCCTCGATGCGCCGGCGGCCAAAGGCTGGATCAACCACATCAACAAAGCGGGGAGTCCAGCGCTCGACCACCAGAAAATGGTTGAACTCCCAGTAAACAATCGCTGGCATCTCAACATAGCGCAGATCATTTTTCTGGAGCGAAAGCGCGCGGACGCGCAGACCATATGAACGAGCGGCGTTAGCAATAGTCAGCGCGGAAAGTCCATCACGTCCCACGCCGCACGCCTCGCGCACTTCAACCAGGCTCGTCTTGCGGCCATAGTAATTGAGAATCATAGCCAGGCAGGCCGCGCCACATTCAGTCGCATCCATTTGCCGTATTTCGGGCAGGCGCTTCCGCAGAAAAAACCACGGCAAGGGCTTTCCTGGCTTTTCGCGCTTTCTCGCTCCTGGCCATCCAGAACTGAGAAATCGAAGCGTTTTCATCGCAAGCCTCCTCAGAGTGAGCTGCCGAAAGGCACCAGCGCCAGCAGCGATTGTGTTCCTACCTGGACCTGCGCCTGGAAAAGCGCCCCCATCTCCAGGCTCGTAAGCTCGGCCTGCCCTGGAAGCAGCACCCCTACCAGGGCAGGCTGTTCTACCAGGAGAGAAAGATGGCTATCAAGATGATAAACCGTCCGAATCTCTTGCGGGCTGAGCAGTTCTGGCGCACTTGCCAGTTTTTCCTGGAGAACCTGCGAGTTGCCTGGTAACAGCAGGCGCACAGGCTCCCCCTGGCGTAGCCGGGAAGCCGGCGCTGGCGAGAATAACACCAGGGTAAGCGACTCTGCTTTGTCCTGATAGGGCGTCTGTTGAGCGCTCACGACCACCGCGACTCCATTCAGATAGAGAGGCAGGCGAATATTCCAGGCCACCAGGAGCAAGCTAAAACAGAGCAGCACAAAGGCCCAGAAAATGCGAAAAATGGGCGGAGAAATATAACGTGGTAGAATATCACGGCTATTTCTTCTCTTGTAATGCTGGAGTGCCTCTTCACGGAAAATCGCGCGTTTTGCTGATAGCATTCCATAAACCTCTTCTATGCTTTGGATGGATGAGCAGCGTTTCTCATCTCCATGGTGTTTTCCTCTCAACCGGTCATCTTTGAGAGAAAGCATACAGGCAGAACATTCACAAGGCATAGACAATACAACGACAAGCAGTACACATTTCATTAACAGCGGGAAAGTATGCAGCAGGAGTCATCCCCAATTTTGATCCCGTTGGCGAACCCCTGCTTTGACTCCTCGTCGCTGCGCGACTCGCCCTGGTTGGTAGAGGCGGCCTGGGCTTGCCAGGCGTC
>DASZXF010001025.1:0-4235 GCA_035546055.1 Ktedonobacteraceae bacterium | reverse complement strand
CCCGGAGGGAAGCCAATCTCAGAAGGAGGCGGTAGAGGTAGAAGAAGGAGTAAGGCATGATAATGGTGATGCTGGCTGCCAGGGTTTCTCAAAAGTCAAGCAAAGGCCATCACCAGCGAGGGTGCAGGGAGCGCAGCGTCCCTGCCGGGTGCGGGTGTCCCGCATCTTTCTCTCCTCTTGCTTCTCGCCGCCGTCGGTGGCAAACGACTTGTGAGAAACCCTGCCTTGCCGGGCAATCAAGCTTGACAGACGGCTCCTGGTCGGGTAAAATAACCTTATTAACTTAACAAACAGGACAGATCGGGCACATCATTTATGCAGCAAAACCTCTTATCTGCTGATCGCTTTCTTATTCGGGGGATTAATCAGAGTACTCTTTTAAACCTGATTCGCACAGAAGGGCCGATTTCGCGGCCACAACTGGCGGCCTTATCGGGACTGAGTCTGGTCACGGTTATCAAGATTACGGCAGCTCTGCTGGAGCGCAAGCTTATTTTGGAGAAGGAGTACGCCGAGTCGACGGGCGGGAGGCGCGCGGGCCTGCTGGAGATCAATCCCGCTGGCGGTTTTGTCGTGGGCCTGATTCCTCAACCGACTTCACTAACTGCCGCGATTCTCGATCTGAGCGGCGAGTTGATCGCCTCGCGGCAGTGGGATCTGCCTTTGCGCGGTAACCATGCGCAGGCTATGGAGTTGATCGGCCAGTGCTGTGAGGCGTTTTTTCAGGAAAACCACGTGGCGCGCGAGAAAATCCTCGGTGTAGGCTTTGGCATGAGTGGTCTGATCGACGCCGAGCACGGCTTCTGTCTGGACGCGAGTATGCTGGGCTGGAACGATGTGGAGATCAGCCGGCCCCTGGAGGAGCGCCTGGGCATTCCGGTCTTTGTGGATAACGATGTCAACTGCCTGGCCGTCTACGAAAAGCTTTTTGGCCAGGGGAAGGCCTTTCATCATTTTCTGGTCGTGGCGATTGGACGCGGGGTCGGTCTGGGCATTATCGCCAATGGCGATCTCTACCGGGGCGCCTTTGGTGGAGCTGGCGAGTTCGGCCACACGGCGGTGGCGGTCGATGGACGTTTCTGCGAGTGCGGCAATCGCGGCTGCCTGGAAACATATGCCTCGTTCTCCGGCATTGTCAAAAATTACCTGGAATACGCGCAACTGGCGACCTATAGTCTGAACGGCAGCGCGCCAGAGCAAACCCTGCTCCAGGTAGTCGAACGCGCCAGGGGCGGCGATCCCGCTGCTCGCGCGGCCATGCAGCGCGCGGGTGTCCTGCTGGGTATTTCCCTGGCCAACCTGGTCAATATTTTTAACCCGCAATGCATCATTCTTTCTACTCCTGACTTAAATATCCTCACCGACGACCTCCTGCTGGGCGCTATGCAGCAGGAGATGAAGCAGCATCTCTTCTCGCGCATGGGCAAAGATTTGCAGTTTTTTACGGCGGAGCAGCCTGGTTACGAGAGCTGGGCGCGCGGAGCTGGCAGCCTGGTTCTGCACAACTTTTTCGGCTCTCCTGTGCGTGTCCAGGCCGGGCGCTCGCTGGCATAACGCTGGCCATTCGTGTGCATGGCGGGAGGAATGACCTGCTCCTGGCCTGCTGGCTGGCGGGATAGCCTTCACGCGGCTACCGCCAGGCAGGCGCGCTGTCCGCTTTCCCGCTGCGCCATTTGCGCCGCCAGGTGCTCGCCCACAAGCTGCTGAATAACCTGTTCCAGCGAGCATTCCGCGCCAAATTCAGCCTCGACGCAGGCCAGTAGATCAGCCACGTCCGCCAGGGTAGCTGAAATGGTGAGCAGGCGCTGTAATTGTTGAAGTACCTGGATGGTATGACTGAGCTGATCCAGATTATTGTTAGGAAGAACCATAACACCGCCCTCCGTGGGAGCAAAAACGGCCATGAAGGCTGAACCTGTCGCGCTGCCGGGAACAACGGGAGCACTTTCTTTGCAGACGATTCGCCCGCAGCAGCGCCGGGTCCGCGTTCAGAATAACGTGCGCAATATGAGAAAAGACAAATAAACAACCATCTACGCCGGACGCTCGCAAGGAACCAGAAGCTCGCTTCATGCTGGAGAACAGATAAGCGGTTCTCTTCTTTGAGTATAACAGAAAATGGCTCCGCTGGCGGGCCGGGCGCCCAGGCTTTTTGAGACGCGAAAGGGCGAAAAAAGATGACGCCGATCATGCTTTCTGCATGTATGGCGTCAGGCTGAAGCACGAGCATCACCATCACTCAGTAGAACCTGCGCATCCAACCGGCTTTGATGTTCCTGGCCGCGAGTCTAGAACCGCAGAATGGGTACCCGGCCCAGTATCGTTGGCGCGCCAGCTTCCCTCCGCGCCGCCGAGAGGAGCGCTGGCCTGGCCGCCTCTCCACAGGCCAATTTTACGCATTCGTGCATTGCTTTGCACGAATGCGTAAAATTGGCCTTGACTTTTGCACGCTTGTGTGTTACTTTTAATGATGGCGTACAAAGCATGGCCGTCAGATGGCATCCATGCAGCAGAACTGGTTTCTTTCTCTTTCACCTGCCATCGTTCAGATAAAGCTTTCTCATTCATCCCTCGTGCTTCCTACGGAATGGAAGCAGGGAGAGTAGTGCGCGGCTCACCCCTGTTTATGGCCTTGTTCTCTGTCTGGAGAGACGGATGATAAGAGGACAGGAGTGCCTTTCTGCAACGGCGATGGAAGATAAAGCCGGGCATGGCCGTGCTGGCGGGAGTTATGCGCCGAGGATAGGGATATCATGTTTTTCAAAGTCCAGGGAAAGGACACAGGGACGTGAAACGACGAACGCTTTTTTCCATCTCCACTCTGCTGCTGGGAGCGCTGCTGCTAAGCGCGCTCAGCAGCGCTTTCTGGCTGAATACGCAGCAGGCCCATGCCGCCTTGAGCGGCGATCTGGGCGCGCATGATCCAGCGCTGATCAGGCAGGGGAATACCTATTATGTGTTTGCCACTGGTGGCGGCTTGCAGATCAGAACCTCGCCCAACGGCGTCAACTGGACCTATGCCGGTACGGTTTTCTCGACGATTCCCGCCTGGATCTCGCAGACAGTGGGCAGTACTGTCACCGATTTGTGGGCGCCCGATATTCATTACGTCAATGGAGTCTATTACCTTTATTACGCCGGATCGGTCTTCGGCAAAAATACCTCGGTGATCGGACTGGCGACCAACACGACGCTCGATCCTCACAGTGCGAGCTATCACTGGGTAGATCAGGGTCTGGTTCTGCATTCGACGAGTTCCAATAACTATAACGCCATTGATCCCAACCTGACCTTTGATGCGCAGGGCAATCCCTGGCTGGCCTTTGGTTCCTTCTGGACGGGTCTGAAACTGCGCCGGGTCGATCCCCAGACCTTCAAGCTCTCCTCGTCGGATACGACGACCTACTCGCTGGCCTCGAATCCCAATGGAGATGCCATTGAGGCGTCTTACCTGATCTATCGCGGCGGCTATTACTATCTCTTTGCCTCGATTGGTCTGTGTTGCCGGGGCACGCAGAGCACGTATCAGACCGTGGTTGGCCGCGCTACCAGCATCACCGGTCCTTACTACAATGAAGACGGCAACCGCATGGGCACCAGTGGAGACTTCACCATTCTTCTGACCAGCAGCGGAAATGCCATCGGCCCGGGCGGAGAATCCGTTTACCTGGACAATGGCACCTATCTGCTGATCTATCACTATTACGATGGCAACGCCAATGGGGCCGTCAGAATCAACATCGTCGATCTCTCATGGAATGGCAACTGGCCGCAAATCGGTCCAGGCATCGGCACACCGACACCGGCTCCCACCAGCACGCCGGTGAGAACGCCAACGCCCACCAGCACGCCGGTGAGAACGCCAACCACGGCTCCGACGCCGACCGCCACGAGTACGCCGGTCTCTGGCGCGAGTTGCAGGGTCAGCTACACCACCACGAACTGGACAGGCGGCTTTACCGCGAATATCATCATCACCAATACCGGCGCAACCACCATCAATGGCTGGACTCTGGTCTTCTCCTTCCCCGGCAGTCAGCAGATCACGCAGGTCTGGAATGCCACCGTTAGCCAGAGCGGCCAGCAGGTCACACTCAGGGATGCCGGCTACAACGCCAGCATCGCGCCAGGGGCGACGGCCAATCCTGGCTTTAATGGAAGCTGGAGCGGCAGCAATCCCAATCCCACGGCCTTCACCCTCAACGGGAGCGCCTGTAGCGTGGGCTAAGCCGATC
>DASZXF010001024.1:0-3810 GCA_035546055.1 Ktedonobacteraceae bacterium | reverse complement strand
CCCGCCCCCCCCCCCCCACCTCCTCCAAAAGAACCTCTCGCGAAGCGCCGCAGGCGCTGAGGAGTCAACCACGGCTTTCCTAACAGTTTCCAAATTGGGTGGGGCGGGGAAATGTGCCTTGCGGTGCTGGAAAAATTGGGGAGGACTGATAGCAGCAGCGGCAAAACGGGAAAGCGGAAAAGCCCTGCCTCCTGGGCCAGAGATGTTGACAAATGCGTATAAATATCTATACTAATAAATAGATCGCTTCATTTCGTTTTCCTGCTTGTCTGCCAAACGAGAGGAAATGTGCCTTCATAGCAAGGAGCGAAGCAGCAGGCGTTTCTCTCTGTCATCTCAGGAAATGAGTGAGAAAGCAACTACTGCGAAAGGAGGAAAGGATTCCGTTTTGCGTTGCTCGCGCATGTACCCTCTGATTCCCCTGGTTCTCTGAACTTACGGAAGTTCCACCTGATCGGGTGGAGAACGGAGCGAAGAATGCCAATTCTTTGTTCCAGGATGAGAAGCGAGCCTCTGTGATTTCTCGCTTCTTTATGAGGTGCCTATGAACAATACATCCCACCTGCGGTCGCTCCTGCGTCGAGGGGCGCTCGCGCTGATTGCTTGCGCGTTGATGGTGCCAGCCATCCTCTTAAACGTCAATTTTGTCCAGGCCAGTACGGCGGCCCCGCAGCAAGCTCAAGGAAGAGTGACGATTCCCGGCCATCTGGTCCCGGCGCTCAAAAATCATACCTCGCTCCGCGCCTCGGCCAGTTCGCGCCAGCTTCAGCTTTCCATCGCGCTTAATTTGCGCAACCGGGATCAACTCAACGCGCTGTTGAGTGCTCAGAACGATCCCGCTTCCAGCTATTACCACCACTACCTGACGCCCCAGGAGTTCACCAATCTGTTCGGTCCCACGCCCGATACGGTGAGCCAGGTGGTGAATTATCTGACCAGTCAGGGTCTGAAGGTCAATGCGATTTCCTCCAACAATACGCTGATCGATGCGACTGCCTCGGTGGCGACGGTGGAAAAGGCCTTCAACACGTCTATTTCGGACTATTCGTTCGATGGACGCAGCGTCTACGCTCCGGCCTCGGAGCCATCGGTACCCGCCAGCCTGGCCGGGATTATCCTGAACATCAGCGGTCTGGATAATGTCGCTCAGTATCGTCATTACGACAATCTGAAGGCCAAACCGGCTGCGGGCAGCGGTCCCGCCGGTGGCTACACGCCCACCGAACTGCGCACTGCTTACGATATGAATTCGCTGATCAGCAGCGCTGATGGTACGGGCCAGACCACGGCCATCTTTGAACTGGACGGCTACAAAGCCTCCGATGTCAACGCCTACCTGAGCTACTACGGCCTGGGTTCGGCGAAATATTCAAATGTGCTGGTTGATGGTGCGAGCAATACGGCGGGCAGCGGCGCCATTGAGGTTGAGCTGGACATGGAAGTGATCTCGGCCATTGCTCCCGGCGCAACCCAGAAGATCTATATTGGTCCCAATTCCACCTCGGGCGTCAACGACACCTACAACCGGATTGTCACCGACGACCTGGCTCCTGTGACCTCTATCAGCTGGGGTCTGTGCGAATCCAGCTCTGGTACTTCTGAACTGGCCGCGCTGGACAATATCTTTGTTCAGGGGGCCGCGCAGGGACAGAGCTTCTTCGCCGCTTCCGGCGACTCGGGTGCCTACGACTGCGGCACCAGCAGCCTGGCGGTGGATTCGCCCGCCGATGATCCCTACGTGGTCGGTGTGGGCGGTACGGCCCTGACTCTGACCGGCAGCTCGACCTATGGTAGCGAGTCGGTCTGGTCCAGCGGTTCCGGCTCCAGCGGCGAGGGCGGCGGCGGTGGCTACAGCACCTACTTCTCGAAGCCGTCCTATCAGACCGGTACTGGCGTTTCCAGCAATGCCTATCGCCATGTGCCGGACGTGTCCGCCGATGCCGATCCGAATACTGGCTATTCGGTCTACTGCACCGTGTCGGCGTCTGGCTGTTCTTCTTCGTCCGCCTGGATCGTGGTAGGTGGCACCAGCGCCGCCGCGCCACTGTGGGCCGCTGTGGCGACTGACACCAACGAGTACCTGACCAATCTGGGCAAGAGCACGCTGGGCGCGGTGAACTCGAAGCTCTATACGCTCTTTAATACCACCCAGAGCTATACGGCCTACCACGACATTACGACGGGTAATAACCTGTACTACAGCGCGACGACCGGCTACGACGTGGCTTCGGGTATCGGCTCGCCCGATGTGTGGAACTTCGCGCGTGACGCGGCCAATGGCAGTGGCGGCGGCACGACGCCAACACCCACGCCGACGGTAGGTACGACGCCGACACCGACACCGACGGTAGGTACGACGCCAACGCCGACGCCGACCTCGACGGGCACGACCACGCAGTTGCTCGGCAATCCTGGCTTTGAGAGCGGCGCTGGCTCGCCGTGGGCGGAATCGTCCAGGGGCGGTTACGAGATTGTGGATAATAGCAATCCTCATAGCGGCTCCTACGAGGCCTGGCTGTGCGGTTATAACAACTGCTCGGATGCGATCTATCAGACTGTCACCCTGCCCAGCACGACGACGAGGGTGGTGTTGAGCTACTGGGTCTACATCGAAACCGACGAGAGCGGCAGCACCTGTTACGACTACTTCTATGCCCGTCTGCGCACCAGCAGCGGCGCGACGATTTCGACGGTGCAGACGAAGTGTAACGCCAATGCCTCGGGCTGGACTCACTATACCTTTGATGTCACGTCTGCTCTGAGCGGCTATGCCGGCAGGAGCATCCAGGTCTACTTCCTGGGTACGACGGACTCTTCGTTGATCACGAACTTCTTCGTGGACGACGTGGCCCTGAATGTGACCCATTGATCTTCTGCCTGGCGCCTCGCCGTTGAGTTTGTCCCACAGCAGGCTCACGCGTAGCGAGGCGCCATGACAGCCAGCGGGGTCCACACGAGCAAGCAAGCGCCCTTTTTCTCCCTGTCAGAGAAGGCGGGTGAGGCAGGCATGGCAACGGCGCCATACCTGTCCCACCCGCCTTCTCCGCTTACCATCCATCAGTTATCCTCGGCATGGCCCTTGCTGTCCTCCAGACTGATCACAGGCAGGAAGAAGCTGATGAGCAGACCGAGCAGCAACATCAGCGTGCCGGCGATGAAGACGCTGTGGATGCTGCTGGCCAGGCCTACGCGGGTGGCCTCCATGATCTGTCCTAACACCTGCTGGCCGTTTGGTCCCAGGGCGGCGAACAGGCTGTTCAGCGTGTGCGCGCTGCTCGGATCAAGCAGGCTATTCGGCTTCTCAAACAGACTGAGGTAGCGCGCCGGGACGCTTTGTTGAAGCGCTGCCGGTAGCGCGGCGTGAAAGGCCGAGCCATAGCCCAGGGTCAGTACCGAACCCAGACCGGCCAGGGCCACGGGTCCGGCCAGTTCCTGGAAGAAATCGAAAGAGGCGCTGGCCTGTCCGATGTGCCGGGGAAAGGTTGCCTGTACCAGTGTGCTATAGATGGTGACGCTGATGCCCAGGCCGAAGCCGAGCACGCTGATAGGCAGAATGACATCCAGGTAGCTGGCGTGAACATCCAGGCGCAGGAGCAGCGCGCTGCCCAGTCCGGCCAGGATCATGCCCACAATCGCGATGCCTTTGTATTTGCCCCATTTCGAGATCAACTGACCGCTGAGCATGCTGGAAACCGCCACCGCCAGCATCATCGGCGTCAGGGCCAGTCCGCTCGCCGTCGGTGAGATACCCAGCACACCCTGCAGAAAGAGCGGCAGGAACGCCACGCAGCCGAACAGGCCCGCGAATGT
>DASZXF010001023.1:0-2888 GCA_035546055.1 Ktedonobacteraceae bacterium | reverse complement strand
GCAAAATCTTACAGACTTTTTACATATTCTGGAGCTTTTTTTGATAATGAGCCGCTACTATAGACCTCGCGAGAATACCACAAGAAAACCTGGGAGAGAGAATGTATGGTAGAGCCGCCAGCCGCCTCAGAACCTCTGGAGAGCCGGAAGGATTCGCCTCAGTATGGAGCGCGCCGTGCGGGCAAATGGCATCGGTTATTTTCCTGGTGGAATGCTTTGCTGGCCCGGCGAGGAATGATCTCTTTTTTACCTATCCTGCTGGCTATATTTATCCTGTTCTATGGAGCCTCCGGGCAAATTTTCGCGCCGTATGCCGATGCTACCCGCTATCAGTGCTATGCGCAGGCTTTCTGGCAGGGGGATCAGGGCATAGCTCAGTTGCCTGTGGCTCAATGCTCTTTCCTTTTCCAGGCCGGAACTTCCTCAACCACCTTTTCGGCTTTTTCGCTTGTTCCCTTTGAATATCCTCCGCTGACCCTGAGTATTTTCTCGCTGCCGCTCATGGTGCCGCTGCTCTCGTACCAGATCGCCTTCGCGCTGTGCATGGCTGGCGTGGCTGTACTCATTTACTGGCTGTTGCAGCGCTACGGGCCGCGCGGATCTGCCCTGGCCTATGCATTTTACCTGGCTCTCGGTGCCTTTGCCACCGCCGAAGCGCGTTTTGATCTTGTGCCAGCCGGTCTGACCCTCCTGTGCCTCATCTTTGCCGGTCGCCGCCGCTGGGCGCTGGCCTATGTCGCCCTGGCTCTGGCTGTTCTGCTAAAAATCTACCCCTTGCTCTTGTTGCCAGCGCTCTTTCTGGCCGAGCAGCTTGAGTGTGAACGCATTCGCCGGCCAGAACATCCGGCGCTGTTCTTGCATCTGCCCGGCGAGGTCTGGCGGACCTTGCGCGGGATAGGACGCTGGCGCTGGCGACACATACTGCTTTTCTGGACGGTCATTGTGGCGATCAGCGGCCTGTTCGCGCTACTGAATTTCCAGGGCGCCCTGGTCAGCCAGTTGAGCTATTTCGCGGATCGACCTGTGCAGATCGAGTCGAGCGGGAGCACGCTGCTCTGGCTGGCGAGCCTGCTGGGCCATCCAGCCAGCGTGGTCTACACTTTTGGTTCGTACAACATTGTCAGCGATGCCGATGTGGTGATTGACCTGATCTGTGAAGCCGTTTTTGCCCTTGGCTGCGTGCTGGTGATGCTCTGGCAGTGGCGTGGCCGTCTGAGCCTGGCTCAGAGCTTCCCGGCCCTGTTGCTGGTCTTCGTGGTGACAGGAAAGGTCTTCAGTCCGCAGTATTTAATCTGGCTGATACCCCTGCTGGCATATTGCGGAGCATTTAATCGCGGCTGGCTGGTGCTCTGGGGCAGCCTTTCCGTGTTGACCATCATCATTTATCCCTACTATTATATGCATCATGTGATGTTGCAACTCCCTTCCGTCCCCGGCTTCATCAGCGTTGTCACTCTGCGCAATGCCCTCCTGGTGCTGGCCGGGCTGCTGCTCATCTTCTCCGAGCGCATTTTCTGGCCACTGACCAGGATCAGGCTGTGGCGCAGGTGGCAGCCTGCTCCGAAGAAGGCCTGAGCCTCAAAGATGGGCAACATACTGGCAGGGACGTGGCCAGATGGCCTGTATGCGCTATTTTCCGGGTTTGCTATGCGTTGTTAAAGTAAGGCATGGCACTTTTATCACCCACGAAAATACGGAGAAAACAAAAGGAATGTCTACTGTTCATCGACACTCATTGAAGAAGGCGAATCAGTCGCATAGGATGCGGTCTCCGCAAAATCCGCCGGAGAGGCGCCGGTCATCTGCTCCTCCGCCAGTGCGCCCCGCGCGCCGACGCAGAAAAATGCGCTGGCTCTGGCCAGTTATCCTCGTACTTGTGGTGCTGGCCGGACTGGGCTTCTGGTATTATAGCGCGCAGATCGCTGCGAAGCCATCTGTTTCCCACGCCACCAGCACCCCTACGGTCCAGGCTCAGGCTCAATCCACGGCTACGGTGACAAACTGGAAGACCGTGCGCACCTTGAATGGTACCAGTACAGGCGACAAAACCCAGAAAACGGAAACCTTTACGGTATCTGCTCCCTGGCAGATAAGCTGGCTGTGCCAGGGTCAGCACGGCGTTGACGACTGGCTCTATATTGCCATCTATTACCCTGATGGTACCCTGTATAACGCCGGTGCGCAGGTCACCTGTGTCGCCGCCAAACCCGTCGTCGGCAGCGTTCAGGAAGCCAATGCCGGGACATTCTATCTGACGATAGACGCGAACACCGATTGGACGGTGAAGATTGAAGATCCGCAGACCTGATATGTCGCGGATCTGGCACTGGCCAGGGCTGGATGGGGGCTTTTTCCGGCAGAACTGGAATGACGATACGGCGGGGATGGCCCTGTAGCCATCTTCCGCCGCATCGTCGGGAAAACGTTGTCGCGCGGCAGATCTCGGCCAGTTCCATTGGCAAATGGCAGCATGGCCAGGGACAGCAGCGTTTTCCAGGATGGAGGGATGGACAAGGTGTAAGCCTCCATGTGACAGGTTGGGCGCACGCGTCCAGGTAAGGAGCAGAGATCAGCTGCGTTTCAATACAACGTTGTATGCATATGTAGGGATGTAAAAGAGAGCGGCGCCGGGTGAGAGCGCCGCTGATTTAGCAAGACGGGCCTAACTGGTCCGAAGTAGGCTCTGCTCAGCAGAACCATGATTCGCTCAGATGCGGCAGAACTTTACTCTGGCCATAGCGCTGGCTGTCGCGAGCTGTGTTAGCCAGTCTGCCGCAGGCTTGCAGGGCCAGAGCCTTGATCTGGAAGAAGGTCGTCACCGGCTCTTGATGGGCCACCTCAGCCTGTTCAACCAGCGCCGCCACCTCCCGATGGAGCGTATCCATGCG
>DASZXF010001022.1:0-3093 GCA_035546055.1 Ktedonobacteraceae bacterium | reverse complement strand
ATGTTCATCAAGCTTTCAGCGACCAGGCGCAGAAGATGTTCATGCAAAGCAGGCGGAAGCAGCAGCGTTTCCGCCAGAGAACTGGAACAGGCGATACCAGTGGTGGAGGTAAAACGTTGGATTTCGCTGTGAATTGTCTCGGAAAAGCTCTGCGTCCTCTGCGTCTCTGCGCGCAAATCCTCGATGGCCGCACGCGCCTCTGTCATGGTTGCCCGCGCACGCGTCATCGCCTGTTGCACGATGGCCCGCGCCTGATTGCCCTGCTGTTTGAGTAACAGGGCATCGATTGTCTCCAACTGCATGGTCAAACCAACCAATCCCTGGGCCAGGGTATCGTGAAGCTCACGCGCCAGGCGCTGGCGCTCGGCGATTAACGTGAGATCTTCTACTTCTACAGCGTATTCCTCTAACTGTTTGTGAGCACTTGCCAGTTGCTCATGAGTGGTCTTGAGTTCCGCGTGGGCGTTTTCCAGTTCATGCAGAAATGCCTGGTCTCGCTGGTACGCCCGGCCCTGCTGGATAGAGAGCAAGACACACGCGATGACGAACAGGATCAGCGTTGTACTCCCGGTTAAGGCACCCACCAGTTTATTCGTGTCTCCGCTCCCGAGGATGGACACGATCTGCGTTCCTTCGGTCAAGCCAAAGAGCAGCAGGCAACCGCCTCCTACCAGGATCGTCAGGCGAGTTTGCTTGAACAGGGTAATGGCCTGGATTATCAGCGCGAGGCACAGACCAATGATCGCATCCCCTTCCCAGGTCAGGGAAAAAATCAGCCACACGAGTATTCCTTGCGCCAGAAAATAGAGCAGGAGATCCCGGTTTTTGCGTAAAGAAAAAGCTCCCCAGTGGAGTGCGCCATGGAAGATCATCAGAAGCGTGAAAAGCACCAGATCGAACTGAGGGTTGTGGCTTACGCTTCCCGGCGGGATCTTGCCTGGATTCGGCCCCTGAACCGGCAAAGCTGCTTGCACAGTTTGAATATAAACCAGTCCCACCCATAAAAGGAGGAACCAGCGCAAGGGAGATTTTTGATTACGACTGTTCATGCCTGTTCTCTTCTGCTGCTTCTGTGCTTTTTCTATTGCCTGACCATGCCTGGCTCTCTCACAAACGCATCTCAACCAGGGCTTCTTCTGGTCTCGCACTACCTGATGCTTTTTCAAGTATAGCATGATCGACGGAGTGGCACTACGGCTCTTTCGGCAAGCTACTTCTGCCGAAACTACCTGGATGTCACTGCCTCTTTCGGCAGTTTTTATTACCCGGTTTACCGAGACATACGCGCCGGAAGTGCCGATGTCACGGCACCTCGCAAACAAGTAGACTGGTTTTTAGCAGCAAAATGCATCTACAGCACCGAAAGTGCTTGTGAGGAGGAACGGAAGTAAAAAACAGAAATATAAAGGGAGATTCAGGCTTATGAAAACGAAACAGGAGCCCTTTCTTGCCCCGGATGAAACTGTCAAAGAACAGGTTGTGGCAGTGCAGATACGTAAAACGTATGATACGGGAAAAATCAAGGTCCAGGCACTCAAAGGGGTGAGTTTGCGGATTCAGCATGGGGAAGTGGTCGCGATCATGGGACCAAGCGGGTGTGGTAAAACGACCTTGCTCAACTGTCTCAGCGGCCTCGATAGCATCAGCGAGGGCACGATTAAGATCGCCGGGCAGGATATCCGCGCACTTTCCGACCGAGAACTGACGGCCTTTCGCGCCCGCGAAATGGGTTTTGTGTTCCAGACCTACAACCTGCTCCCGGTCCTGACCGGACTGGAAAATGTCGAACTTCCCTTGCTGGTGAGCGGCGTTGCGCCCAGAGAGGCCCGTATGCGGGCCAGGGCAAGCATCGAGCAGGTCGGACTTCTTGCCTGGGCGCGGCACCGCCCGGCAGAGATGAGTGGTGGCCAGCGTCAACGCTTTGCCATTGCGCGCGCGCTGGCGACCATGCCATCGATTGTCTGGGCTGACGAGCCGACCGGGGCGCTGGACAGCACGACCAGCCAGGAGATTATTGATCTGATGCTGCGCCTCAACCGCGAGCATGGCCTGACCTTTGTCTGGGTAACTCACGCTATGGAGGTGGCGCAACAGGCCCACCGGCTGGTGACCATGCGCGATGGGCTTATCGAAACCGACCGCTTGCTGCAAGCTGAAAGCTCCGTATTAGAAACACCGCCAGCCAGCGGCGTCAGGCAGGAGGGCAGGTGAAACGATGGAGAATCTCTCGCCAACCACGCTTTCCCTGCTGCTGGCCGGGCTGCCTGCTGGCATCCTGCTGGTCCTGCTGAGCCTGGGTGTCAGCAACCCTATCCTCTGGCGGCTGGGCCTGCGCAATGTGCTGCGCCGCCCCGGCCAGACAGTGATCATGCTGGCCGGTCTGATGCTGGCAGCGGCCCTGATTACCGCCTCGTTCGGATTGCAGGATAGCTTCAATCAATCGATGGTATCTGATCGACTCATGAAGATGGGGAACGTGGATGAGGCAGTGAGCGGTACATTCACTCGGGCCCAGGTCAACGAGGCTCTCGCGCATCTCCAGAGCATGCCAGAGGTGCAGGCGGCAACAGGCATCTTTTATATGCCTGATCGCACGAGGATGTTCTCCGAACGCACCGGGCTGGCGACAAACGATCAGTATCTCTACGGCATTCCGCCCGCGTTTGACCAGGTTTACGGTCCACTCACCGATAATCGGGGGCACCGCTTGCGCTTCGCGGATCTTGGCCCCAGCGATGCTTTTGTGAGTAGTACGGTGGCTCGTGATGAAAATGTCCAGGTGGGGGACCGACTCCAGGTCGCGCTCTTCGGCCAGAGCAGCGCTACGCTTGTGGTAACGGTGCGGGCGGTGCTCTCTACCGACCTGGCGGTCACCGACGGTGAGTTGGAATTTGACGGCTCCTATCCGGAGATCATCATGCCGCTGGCGACCGTCCTCCCGGCGCTTGCCCGGAATCACCTTGCTCAGGCGACGCCCAATGTGCTCTGCGTGAAAAATAGCGGGCTGGGAGGACTGGATGATACTGGCCCCGATGGCAGGCGTGGCCAGCCTGTGCTCAATTACCTGGCGCAATTTTTCCACGCCGCCCCCGA
>DASZXF010001021.1:0-4165 GCA_035546055.1 Ktedonobacteraceae bacterium | reverse complement strand
CACAAAAACACAGCATGAGAAAAGAAAAAAACAGCGCGCTTGCGTGCTGCGAGGGGTGGGTGAGAACGCTGCGGCTGCGGGGCATCTCAGCGATAACTCTTGCGCTTTCGGGTGTCTGGGGGTAGAATACGTAGTGGTTCCACCTGTTCGGCGTAGTCAGATATCCCCGTTTTCAAGGTGGGGGGCTGGCGGATTGATCCATTCAATGTGCTGGCTTGCATCTGAGCAGACTCGGCCAGCGGAGGTAGGTGTGGCCTCCCTGAAGTGTTTTTGGGACTCCCAGTCCCTCGACGGAAAATATCTACAAGCCATCCCCAAGAAAGGTTGCAGAAAAACTAGTATGACCATTACTACCCGACCTCGCACGATTGGCGAGTTGCGCGCCAGTGGATATAAAGTTCTCTCGGTCAAAGAGGAGATGCGCAAAAATCTGATCCAGAAGATTCGGGACGGCGAAGACCTGTTTCCTGGTATTGTGGGCTACGAAGACACGGTGATCCCACAGATTGAGAATGCTATTCTCTCTGGACAGGATATCATCTTTCTGGGCGAACGCGGTCAGGCCAAGACGCGTATGGCCCGCAGTCTGGCGAACTTGCTGGATGACGAGGTGCCGGTGATTGCTGGTTGTGAGATTAACGATAGCCCTTACGAGCCTATTTGCAAGGCTTGTCGCGAGAAGGTCGCCGAACAGGGCGACGAGGTGGAGATTGCCTGGCTGCCGCGTGATCGGCGCTACGGTGAGAAACTGGCCACCCCTGATATCACTATCTCGGATCTGATCGGAGAAGTGGACCCTGTGCGCGTGGCCGAGGGACGCTATCTCTCCGATGAACTGACCATCCACTACGGCATGATTCCGCGCACCAATCGCGGCATCTTTTGTATTAACGAACTCCCTGATCTGGCCGAGCGCATTCAGGTCGGTTTGCTGAATATTATGGAAGAGCGCGACGTACAGATTCGTGGCTACAAAATTCGTCTGCCGCTCGATGTGTACGTGGTTGCCAGTGCCAACCCGGAGGACTATACCAACCGTGGGCGCATCATTACCCCGCTCAAGGACCGCGTTGGCTCGGAGATTCGCACGCATTATCCCTACGTGCTGGAGCATGAGATCAACATCATGGAGGGCGAGAGCAGCCACTTCAACAGCGACAACCTGGAAGTAGTGGTGCCGCAATTCATGAAGGAAGTCATCGCGCAGATTACTCACCTGGCGCGCAAGAGCAACGACATCAGCCAGCGCTCCGGGGTTAGCGTGCGTGTCACCATCTCAAACTATGAAAATGTGCTGAGCAACGCCAGCCGCCGCGCCCTGCGTTTGAAAGAGCGCCAGGTGGCTCCGCGTATCAGCGACCTGCCCGCCGTCATGGCCTCGACCTGCGGCAAGATCGAACTGGACACCGTGGGTGATGTCAAGGAAGAACGCGTTGTCCAGAAGCTCATCAATGCGGCGATTGCTGAAGTCTTTGGCGATTACTTTGAGACTCGTGAATTTGATCAGTTGATCGCTGGCTTTGAGCGCGGACTGAACGTCCAGGTAGGTGACGAACAGCCCTCGATGGAGTACGTCAACCAGCTCTCGCGTGTGGGAGGGCTGAGCAAGGCTGTGGATAAACTCGACGCCCGCAAGGCCGGTCCCGCCGGCATTGCCTCGGCGGTGGAGTTTATTCTGGAAGGTCTGCATCTCAACCGTCGTCTTAATAAGGATGAGGTCAACGGGAAAACTCGCTACCGGCGATAAGGAGCCGCAGCATGTTTAATCGCTTTAGAAAAAACCGTTATGGCTATTCGCGTTGGGATGGGACGCAGCGCATCGAAGGTCTCGATGCTGACGATATTCTCAACGCGCTGGCCGACGACTATGTAGAGGACGGCAACCTGCAACAGGCGTTACGGCGCCTGATGCAGGAGGGTGTGCGCACCGAGGATGGACGGCGCACGATGGGCCTGCGTGAGTTGATGGAGAGGATGCGCAATCAGCGCCAGCAGCAACTCAACCGTTACAACATGGCCTCCGGGGTGATGGATGATCTGCGCCAGAAGCTTGAGGAGATCAAGCAGATGGAGCGCGAGGGCATCCAGCGCCGCCTGGATGGGCCGGAGTCGCCCCAGGAGCCGGCCTCGCCATCTCCCCAGTCCGGCGACCAGGGCGGCTCAGAGGATGGGTCGCCGCTTTCCGATGATGTCAAAACGCGCCTCCAGCAATTGCGCGAACGCTATCAGCGCGAACGCCAGGAGCAGGAACAGGCCCAGGCCGAAACAGCCGGCACCGAGGGCGCGCAGCAGGGACAGTCATCCCAGGCTGCTCAGCCGGGCAGTACCGGCGCGTCGGCTCAGCCAGGCCAGGGCGCTCAAGAGAGCCAGGGGGGACAGGGAGGCCAGGGAGGACAGGGAGAGAGCGCCTCTGGTGATGGGCTGTCGCCGGAGCAGAAGCGCCGGATGCTGGAGATGATTGCCAAACGCAAGCAGGAGTTTCTCGACCAGTTGCCCAAAGACGTGCCCGGTCAGATCAAGCAACTCACCGACTATGATTTCATGGACGACCAGGCGCGTGAGAAGTTCCAGGAACTCCTGGCAGGTCTGCAGCAGCAGATGATGCAGCAGTTTTTCCAGGGTATGCAGCAGTCCTTGCAAAACATGACTCCTGAAGATCTGGCGCGTCTGCGCGAAATGATTCGCGATCTCAATCAAATGCTGCGTGAGCGCCAGGAGGGACTGGAGCCGGACTTTGACTCGTTCATGCAAAAGTACGGCGACATGTTCCCCGGCGTCAACTCGCTGGATGATCTGATCGAGCAGATGCGCCAGCAGCAGGCGGCCATGCAGGGTATTCTTGATAACCTCTCGCCCGACCAGCGCCAGGAACTCATGGACCTCATGGATCAGCTGATCGGCGATGATCGCATTCGCGTTGACATGATGGAACTGGCGCAGAATCTCGAAGCGGTCGCGCCCATGGAGAACTATCGCACCCGTTTCCCTTTCCGGGGAGACGAAACATTGCCTTTCAATGAAGCCATGCGCATGATGGGCCGTCTTCAGCAGATGGAGGGGCTGGAAGATCAGTTCCAGGAAGCCCGACGGATGGATAATCTGGAAGCTATCAATAGCGAGATGGTCAAAAACCTCATGGGCGATGACGAATATCAGTCGGTTGAACAGCTCAAAGAGCTAATGCGCACTCTTGAAGAGGCCGGCTATATTCAGAAACGCGGCAATCGCTGGGAACTGACCGCGCGCGGTATTCGCAAAATTGGCCAGAAGGCTCTGCAAGACATCTTCAACAAGCTCAAACGCGATGGCTTTGGACGCCATCAGAGTCCTTTCCGGGGAACCGGCGGCGAGCGCACCGAAGAGAGCAAAGCCTATCAATTCGGCGATCCTTTCCTGCTTGACCTGGAGAAAACGCTCATGAACGCCGTCCACCGGCGAGGCGTGGGCACGCCAGTGCAATTGCAGAAAGAGGATTTCGAGGTCTATCGCACAGAATTTACCACGCAATCCTCAACCGTGCTCATGATCGACCTGAGTATGAGCATGGTCTACAACGGTTGCCAGCAGGCCGCGAAAAAAGTCGCGGTAGCGCTGGAGAGCCTGATACGCTCGCAATTTCCGCGCGATAACCTCTTCGTCGTCGGCTTCTCATATGTAGCGCGCGAATTTAAGCCGCAGGAATTGATTGAAATGAGCCGTCACGACAACAGCACCGGCACCAACCTGGCGCACGGTCTGATGTTGTCCCGGCAACTGCTCTCGCGCCAGCACGGCGTCAACAAGCAGATCATTTTGATTACCGATGGCGGTCCTACGGTCTGGTTTGAGGATGGTGATTGGAATTTTGGCTACCCGCCCAATCCCTATGCCGAGCAGCAAGCCCTGCTCGAAGTGCAGCGCTGCACCCGCGACGGCATCACCATCAACACCTTCATGCTGGAAGATGACCGCTGGATGGTCGCCTTCGTCGATCAGCTTGCCGCCATCAACCATGGCCGAACCTTCTTTGCTGACAAGAACAACCTCGGAGAGTATCTCCTGGTTGATTACCTGAACAGCAAACGGAAACTCATTTCGTAGGTTAGTTACACTCATGAGTCATCCCTGATGTTTTTGAGGCGGCCTCAAGCGCTGGTTGCGCCCCACCCCCCTCTTTTGGATGAGT
>DASZXF010001020.1:0-3473 GCA_035546055.1 Ktedonobacteraceae bacterium | reverse complement strand
GTCCTCGCTTCTGCTCCTCTACTCATGCTCCAAACGACACCTGTACCTGCTCCCACCATCGGTAGATTGCCGGCGAACTGCTCATCACTGCCTCCCTCTTGAATTGGATCTACGGTCAATGTCAGCCTGATCCTCTGTCCTGTTTGTTTGCTCAAACAGGTATCTGGGACAGCAGAGATACAGCGGTTCTCTGTAGCACTGATTGGTAGCTGGTTGATATTCAATTCACAGCGTTGCTTTCCAGAATCTCTACTCACCGATGGCGGGAGGCCAGATTACCTCTCGTTAGCCGCCATTAAGTGCATGAGCGGCCTTAGCGATAGAAAAATTAAGAGAGATTGTTTGCTGTGCGTACATAGCATTGATTCACAGGATGAAGGGGAGAATCCGTGAGTATCGATCAATTGCCCGGTAAGATGGAAAGGCCAGGGAGAGAGCTGGTACCTGAGATGCGCAGGAGCCAGCTAGATCTGGTAGTTCTGCGCGCTATGGTCCGAAAAATGGTCGTGATGTTGCTTTCGTTGGCATCGCCCACCAGGGCAGATCTGCCACTTTCTTACGTTGTTGAAGAACGACGGGGCCGCCAGCATCGTATGCTGATCTTCGCTCCGCACGAGTTACTGACGCTGGAAGAGATGCGCTTTGTGGGCTTTGTGAGCCGCCGCAAGCAGGAGCTTGAGCAGCGTATCATCGATGAACTTTTTCGCGCGGATGAACTGATGCTGGCCGAGTTGACACACATTCCCGGTCTGTTGAGCTATTCTTCGCTGGAGTTGCGTCCTGGCGACTGGTACAATCTGGTTCTGTTTCGCGATGAAAGTGTAAAAATGCATATCAGGCAGGTTGAAACTCATCGTTACGCGGCCCATATTCTCTCACCGGCCTACTATGAATGGATACGCCTGCATAACGGTTCGCTGAGGCATGGCCTGCCACACGCGGAATGGCAGTTGAAAACAACCAGGCAATATCACTTTTCTGGCGCACAGCAGCCGCCTGTCGTGCGCGAGCTACAGTATGAGCCCTGTCCCGGCGCGGCCAGGCAGGTCTGAAAGGAGCTATCTCTATGGCAGATGAAGTACAGGATTTGACGATTATCGGCGGCGGCGTGATGGGCCTTTTTACTGCCTATTATGCTTCCCGTTTCGTCCGGCGTGTGACTGTGCTGGAAAAGTCCTTCGTTGGCGATAAGCGCACCGCTTCCTTTAGCTATACGCGTTCGATCCGCAATGATTACCTGGACCCGCACTATGCCCGGCTGGCCTATGAAGCGCGCAATTTGTGGCTGGCCTTCCAGCAGGAGGCCGCCGAGCCATGCCTGATCGAGTGCGGGTGCTTAAACATTGCGAAGGCCAGTGTGACGCCCGCGCTGCACGATACCTACGCGGTGCAGAGCTTTCGCACGCTGACCGATCTGCATCTGAAAACGCGCGCGTTCGAGCGCGAGGCGCTGCAAGCGAGCTTTCCACAGTTTTCCGCCGACCTGGGACGCCTGGACGTGGAAGCGGGTTTGCTCTATGTGCCAGCGGTGACGCAAACGCTCCTGTCCGCCCTGCGAGCGCGCGGCGTGCGGATTGTCGAGCACGTCGATGTGCTGCACATTGAATCACAGGCCGACCACTTGCTGATCGGCACCAGCGCGGGCGATTTCCTCAGCCAGAAGTTGAGCATTACGGCTGGCCTGGGCACTAACGAACTGCTCAAGCTGATCCCCGGCAATGTGGTCCAGTTTCCGCTTACACCGGATCGCCCCAGCCAGTGCAAGTATTTCATTCCTCCCGCCGCGAAACGCGCGCAGTTTACGTCCGATGCGCTGCCAGTATTTGCGTATCTCGATGTTGGTATCTATGGTCATCCGATTTACGAGGGCAGGACGCCGGGCGTGAAGATTGGCTTCTATAACCCGCCGGATGTTGAGACGGCCAGTACGCATATTGTCGATGTCCATAGCTTTGTCGAGGAGTGCCTGCCGGGTCTGCGGGATGCGGACGCGGTGGATGTGGAGGATGTTGATCAGTGTTTTTACGATCTGGTGGACGACGATGACTTTATTCTGGGCAAGCTGCCGGGCTTCGATAACATCTTTGTCGGCGTGGGCTGGCGCGGCACTGGCTATAAATACGCGCCCTGGATCGGCCAGACTTTGATGCAGTTGACCTGCCAGGCAGGCAGTATTTACGATCTCACGCGCTTTACGCCGGCGCGTTTTGTCCAGGCTGAGGCGTGATGCCGGCGAGCTAACGAAGCAGCAGAGCAAGGAGAAAAAGATGACGCAGAGAACCAGCAGGGGTATCCTGACCCGTCTGCAAGAGGGCGTGGTGATTGGCGGCGAAGGCTATGTGTTTGAGCTTGAACGCCGGGGCTATATTAAGGCAGGTCCGTATGTGCCGGAGGTGATTCTGGACTTCCCGCAGGCGGTGAGAGAGTTGCACCGCGAGTTTTTGCGCGCGGGCTGCGAGGTGATGGTGGCGCTGACCTACTACGCGCACCGCGAAAAGCTGAAGGATGTGGGACGAGAGAACGACCTGGAGCAGATGAACCGCCAGGCGGTGCGCCTGGCGAACGAGGTGGCCCGCGAGGGCGATGCGCTGGTGGCGGGCAATATCTGTAACACGTGGTCATACGATCCTGGCGAGCCTGAGAGCAGCGGCAAAGTGGTACGCGCCCAGTACGAGGAACAACTGGCCTGGGCGGTAGAAGAGGGCATCGATTTTGTGATTGCCGAGACGAACGATTACCTGGGCGAGGCGCTGATTGGTCTGGATGTGATTAAAAAGCTGGGCTTGCCGGCGATGGTCACGCTGGCTTCGGTTCAGCCTGAGAAGACGCGCGACGGCTACGACTACGTGGAGGCCTGCAAGATTCTGGCCGATCATGGCGCGGACATTGTGGGACTGAACTGCGACCGGGGTCCGGCGACGATGCTGCCCATTATTGAGCAGGTGCGCGCGGCGGTTTCCTGCTATGTGGCGGCCCAGCCGGTGCCCTACAAGACGCACAGCCACGCCCCAACCTTTGAGTCGCTGGAGCTGGAAGATGGTACGCGCGCCTTTCCGCTGGCCCTGGAACCATTCCTGCACAACCGCTTTGAGATGGCGAACTTCGCGCGCCAGGCACAGGCGCTGGGGGTCAACTACATCGGCATCTGCTGCGGCGGCTCTCCTCATTATGTGCGAGCCATGGCCGAGGCGCTGGGACGCACAACGCCCGCGAGCAAGTATGCGCCCGCGATGGAGCTGCATCCGATGCTGGGTACGCAGGTGGATGCAAAAGATAAGGTCTTTTTGGGAGACTGGAAAGATTAAGCTTCGCGCCCGCGAGGACTGAGTAAGCTGATTTTGCGGCACGCCGGGAATGGACTTCCGGCATGCCGCCAGGGAGATATGTATGCGACAGACATCCGTGCGGCTGGTGACGCTGCTTTCGCCGCTGCTCTATGAGACATATGAGTATATCGCGCGCTATCTGGGCGA
>DASZXF010001019.1:0-2391 GCA_035546055.1 Ktedonobacteraceae bacterium | reverse complement strand
AAGGCCGGGTGCTCGTCGTAGAACCAGTCATCGGACATACCACCCCCTTTACCCTCTTTTTCTCGCTCCAGATGGCGGCCATGATGCGAGCGGCCAGACACCGCACCCTGGAGGAGCATCAAAGCCTGTTTGCCCAGGCCGGCTTCTCTCTGCGCCAGGTCCGTCCCCTGGGACTGGAAACCCTGCTGCTGGAGGGCGTGCCTGCTGCTGGACCGGAAGGAGGGCCGCACGCATGAGTCGTTTCGTGTCCCAGCAGCAGGCACCTTCCCCGGCG
Organism: Ktedonobacteraceae bacterium; assembly: GCA_035546055.1. GTDB lineage: Bacteria > Chloroflexota > Ktedonobacteria > Ktedonobacterales > Ktedonobacteraceae > Paraktedonobacter. Next base: position 2,117 of record DASZXF010001019.1, on the reverse strand, counting down.
GCATCGCCTGCCTTTGTTCCCCCTGACGAATTTGCCACCTCCCCCTGGATCGGGTGGTGGTATCGGCTCACGACAACGCCCCCGCCACGAGGTCGCATCGCCACCTTGCGCGAGCGGGAAATCATCCGGCGCAGCAGGCTGGCCTGCGTCATCCTGGCGGTGCAATTGTTTGGAATTGAACTGCCGGTCATCCCCATTGTGGCCAACGCTCCCAATGGGCACATTGTGCTGCCCTGGCTGGTCGGGTGTCTCCTGGCCCTGCTGGCCGCCTTCGTCTGCAATCGGCGGGGCCATCTGACCCTGGCTGGCCTCCTCATGGTGGCCAGTATCGAGGTCACAGTGGGCATCAAGATCCTGACTGTGCCCGGAGGATTGACCATCCTCTATCTGCCGCAATTCGATATTCTTGTCCAGCCCATTTTGATTGCCGTCGCCCTGCTGGCCCCCTGGAGCGCCTTTGTCGTGGCAGCGGCCAATGTGGGGTTTGTCCTGGCGGTGTTGACCATGGCTCCCCATGCGCCCGATCTGGCTGCCGCCCTGCAGAATCCTGCTGCCGTGGGAGACATTTTTTCCGTGCCCATCATGGGACAGATCCTGGCGGCCTTCTTTGGCTGGCTGATTGTCAAAAACCTGCTGAAGGCGCTGAAACGTGCCAGTCAGGCCGAACAGGTGGCATTGCTGGAACATCACATTGCTCAGAGCCGGGCAGAGGCCGAGGCGCGCAGCCAGCGGCTGACGGAGGGGATCGCGGCCATTGTCGCCACCATTCAACAGGTGTCCAATCAGCAGAGTCAGGCTCGCATCCAGCTTCCAACGACGCATGACCTCTGGCCGTTGGCCCAACAGATCAACAACTTCCTGGATCGCTATCGTTTTGCTCGCGAGGCGGCCAATGTGCTGGATCATCTCCAGCATACCTGCAATAGCTGGGCCAATGAGATCCACCAGGCTCGCCTGGAGCACCGCGCTTGGCGGCTTCCCGCCCACCATGACCGTTCACCACTCACCGTCGTCATTGACGCGCTGGGCACGAGCCCGAGTCAAAGCCTGCCTGCTGGTTCTTCCAGCGAGGAATGGTTGTTTCCTTCGGGTGACTAAGCATGCTGCCCAGGACACGTCGGAGGGAGAGGAGGGAAAGCCCGGCACCCGCTGCTGGTCGCTCACGACCGGCGCGAGGGCTGGCACAGCCCTCCTCCACGAAAGGACAAACAGCTATGGATCATCAGGATGAGCCATTGCCTCCTCCAGATGAGCACGCGGATAGATGGGCGCAGAGCTACCTGAGCATTCCCCAGGCCGCCAGGATGCTTGCGGTTGCTCAACGCAGCATCTACGCGTATCTGGCGTCTGGCAAATTGACCCGCGTGATCGTCGAGGGGCGCCTCATGGTCCGTGCCGAGGACATCGCCACGTTCCGGCGTACCCCCAGCGGGCGAGCACGGGCGTTCCCGCTCTGCTGGCGTGGAACGACCCCCGGCAATGCGCAGACGATAACGATTACGACTGTCCCGTTACGCGCCGGGCAACAGCACGCTTTTCAGCAGCGCCTCCGAGAACTTCGGAGCAGTTCCCATCTTCTGCCAGGAACCGTCGCCCGCTACATCGCGCAGGATCGCGACCAGCCGGAGATCATTCGGATCATCCTGGTCTGGAGCGAATGGAACGCCCCGGCGGAAGACCAACGCCTGGCTGCCCTGGCCGCCTTCCGTGCGGCGCTGGCTGATGTTGTCGCGTGGGAGGCAGCCAGCACCACCGAAGGAATCGGTTTACTACATGCAAGCAGTGGCGCCCATCCACGGAAAGCTCCGGGACGTTCCTCAGACGAGGAAGCACCCGAGGTCAGCGAGCCTGTTCATGCTCTCGCGCCTGATGAGCATCCCGATGCAGGCCGAGATGCTCATCCAGCGCCGCACGACGAGGAAGAAGCAGCGCGCACGCACGGCTCAGCGTTCCGACATCCATCACCATGAACGGGATCCCCTCTAGGGCGAGGAGCCAAGCCGCAGCTATGGCCTTGTGGTGGCTCAGGCGCTGATCGAAACTGCCGATCAACGCCTGAGCCAGGCTTCGCTTTTGCAGAGATAGCTGTCGCATTCTTCCATGCCCATCAAGAGAAA
>DASZXF010001018.1:0-4728 GCA_035546055.1 Ktedonobacteraceae bacterium | reverse complement strand
TGCGTATGAGGTGGCGTTGCATAACTCCATTTTCTCCAGACTGTGCAAAGAATCAAACATCGCTGAAATAAACGGGAGCATGAACGGCTTTGTAGGATGCCCGGAGAAAACAGGGCAGCGAGGGACAAAAAGCAAAGCGGCCTGAGCTTTATCTGTTCAGGCCGCTGACTTTGCCTTAACCCATCAACTATCAAGGAGCCGGTGTCTCCGAAGGAGACGGCGGCGTGGTTGGCGTCGCAGGCGGCGAAGTTGGTGTCGCAGGCGGCGTGGTCGGCGTCGGCGTTGGTTTCGCAGTCGGATCGGCTTTGGGTGACGGGCTGGGGGTCACGGCGGGCGTGCTCTGATTATAATTGAGCACGTAAATCGTCACGGTCGAGCCAACCTGTACAGTGCTGCCACCGGCTGGATCGACACTTTTCACCGTATTGGGGTTTTTGGTGCTATCCTGGCCAGCATCCTGGATCGTATAGTTCAGACCCAGGCTTTGCAAGCGCTGCTCAACCGTGTCCAGCGGCTGGCCGGCCAGATCGCTGGGGATCGTGACTGTCTGAGTGGACGGACCCATTTTGACCTCAATGGTCTGACCCTTGACCTCGCTCGTACCGGGTACCGGGCTCTGCGAGATCACAACGCCATCGGTACTGCCGTCCTGCGAGCGCAATTGGAAGCCACTGGCGCTGGCAGCCTGTAAAGCCTTCGTCCAGTCATCACCGCTCAGATCGGGGACGACGCTCATCTGAGCGGTTGGCGTCACCGCCGCGCCGTTGACTCCCGGCAGATTGACATAGCCCAGGTAGCCAGCCAGATACACGCTGAAGCCCAGCAGGAGCAGAGTTGCGAAAATGATAAGTGCGGTAATCACCCCGGCCAGACGCCCGCCGCGCGTATCTTGCTGCGCGCCAGCACGAAATGGGCGAGTTGAGCCGCTATCTGGCACCTGTGGCGCCTGGGTGACGGAGAAAGGCGTATATGCCTGCTGATTGCCTGATATCTGCCGGTCGAACTGAGCATGAATACCCGAGTTAGAAACACCTGCCGGGCCGGGCGAAATCGTCGGAGCATCGGCCAGGGCGCGGTGAGGCGATGACGCGGAAAGCGGCTGTGCGGGCGCCGGGGTGGGCGATTGCGCGGCATTGCGTCCGCTTGAGCCAGGGCGCGCGGGAATGCGATCAAAGGTAATCGGGGCCGGCGGTGGACCCTGAACCAGAAACTGGTTGGTGCCCATCTCGCTGGCATCGGCCTCACCCAGACTCTCCAGGGCGCGCGCCAGTTGCGAACCATCGCGGAAACGCATCTCCGGGATCTTTTCCAGGCAGCGCAGAATAATATCTTCCAGCGCCTGGGGAATGCCCGGATTCAGCTCGCTGGGCGGGACTGGCGGATCCTGGATGTGCTGCATGGCCACCGCTACCGGCGTATCCCCATCAAAAGGCGTGCGCCCGGTCAGCATCTCGTACATCACAATGCCCAGTGCATAGACATCGGCGGCGGGACTGACAATCTCGCCCTGCGCCTGCTCCGGCGCGTAATATTGCACCGTACCCAGGGTCATGCCGGTCGTCGTCAGGCGCTCGGCGTTGATATCTTTATAGACACTGGCGATGCCAAAATCGGTCAGCTTGATCGAGCCGCCCTTCCCGACCAGAACGTTCTGCGGCTTCACATCGCGATGAACAATCTGGCGCCGGTGAGCCGCCCCCAGGCCAAGAGCTACATCGTGCGCGATAATAATCGCGCGATCAACGTCCAGCACGCCGCGAGCGCGCAAATAACGGCGCAGGTCCGTACCCTCGACCAGTTCCATGACAATGAAATAGTTGCCATCGGTCTGCCCATAATCGTAGACCTGCACAATATTGGGGTGCTGCAAAGCCGACGCCGCTTTTGCCTCGCGCTGAAAACGCGTCACAAACTTCGGGTCCGTGCTATAGACCTCGCGCAGCACTTTAATTGCGACAGTGCGATCCATGCGAGTATCCCGACCACGATAGATCGTGGCCATACCGCCCCGGCCTATCGGGTCTCGTAACTCGTATCGCTCTCCCAGAACTTCGATTTGCATAGCTCTCCGCAATGTGTGAAGTATCGCAGGGGTAAGACGCGGCTGGAATACCAGGCCTGCAACACCTTCTTACAGAAACGCACTACTTGCCCGCGCGTTGCTATTGTAACTCATTTTGTTTCTTAATGGAACTCTCCATCCCCAAAAAGCACAGATCCTCACGGAATGATGCCCGGCACGCGCTGATCGCCGATCCGGCGGGTGATACGCCGTTCATCCAGGTGCTCAAGCAGGGGCAAGACGTATTTACGCGTTGTCCCTAGCAGATCGCGTGCCTGCGCGGCGGTCATCGTTCCATGTTCGCGCAGATAAGCAATGACCCGCTCCACCGCCTCTTCATATGTTTCGCGCAAGAAAAACACCGGGTCAGCCGCGCTTCCCAGCCTGACCAGTCTCCCCTGATCCAGTAGAGCACCCAGCACTTCCGTGCCCACCGCTGCCTCAATGTCCGCGCGCCCCGGAGGATTAGAGGAATGGGCATGAAATGTTTGCAAAAGATGCTCGACCTGGCGTTGTTGTTGTTCGGTAAAAGTTGGTTGAAAGTCGGGCAAGCGAATCAAACCACCCGGCGCCCCCTTCTGTTTGCCTCCTGTGACCACCTCGGCCAGCACCTCCTCCTCCTGAAGCGTCAGAAAAATATCCGCTGCCATACGCGGGGGCAGGCCCAGGCGCGTCCGCCATTCTTCTTTCGAGAGACCGCCACGCAATGGATACTGGCGGTGATGCTCCCTGAGTAAATACGTTGTTTCCTGGCAGAGTGCTTCCCAGACAGCCTGAGCGAACCACCAGCCACCCACCTTGCGCACCCTTCTTTCTTTTATCAACGTCTCCAATGTCCCCAACGTCACATCGAGAGATAAATTACTCTGTCTGGCAATCTCTGTCAACTCATACCCTATCAAGCCGTATGCTCCCCTCAAAACACCTGCCTGACCACCCGTTACTTTATTAGACGCGCCATCGTCCCGTTTTGGCGCTCTGAGTTCGCGTCTGCGGTCCAATATGGCCAGAATGAGTTCATCGGGCGCGCCCCGCTCCAGCCTCTCCAGGGCCGCGATCAGTTCGGGCTGATGCCTTCTATGATAGCGTGGATGAACGTCAATGATTTCACCTCCCCCGATGGTTGTGCTCGGCGAGGGAATGCGCAAAATAAAACGGTCCCGCCTGGCAACCACCGCCGGACGGCTGAGGCGCAATTGCACCCACGCGGACTGACCCGGCTCCAGGCTGCTGACATCGAGCAGACGCACCCGCGCCGATACTTCCTGCGAGCCGCTGTAAAAATCAACCTGCGTGTTCTGGATCAAGGCGCGCGGGGCTTCCGCCAGCAAACGCACCCGCGCATCGAGCAGGAGAGTCGGCTGCAACTGATCCGGCAGAACCACGACATCACCGCGTTTGAGATCACTGCGCGCCACTCCGGCCAGATTGATTGCCACCCGACTGCCAGGACGCGCGCTTTCGACCTGCTGACGATGCGTTTGCAGAGCACGAATGCGCGTTTTCAGTCCGCCCGGCAACAGCTCGACCTCCTGCCCTGGTCGCAATGTGCCATCCAGCAGGGTACCTGTGACGACGGTGCCAAACCCCGTCATACTGAAAACGCGGTCGATGGGCAGCCTCGGACGGGCGATATCCTGGCGCTCCTCCGCCTCATGTAAGACGCGCTCCAGTTCCGCCAGCAGTTCAGGCAAACCCTGGCCGGTATAGGCCGAGACGGGCAGGATAGTCGCGTCACGCAGGGTAGTCGTTTTGAGATGTTCGGCCACTTCCGCGCGCACCAGTTCCAGCCATTCTTCGTCAACCAGGTCCGCCTTCGTCAGCACCACTACGCCCCGGCTCACGCGCAAAAGATCGAGAATAGCCAGGTGCTCGCGCGTCTGAGGCATCATACCCTCGTCAGCGGCGACCACCAGCAGAGCCGCGTCAATCCCACCCACGCCGGCCAGCATATTTTTGATAAAGCCTTCGTGGCCCGGCACATCGACGATACTGACCTCGCGGCCACCCGGCAGCGTCAGCCAGGCAAAGCCCAGGTCAATGGTCATCCCCCTGGCCTTCTCTTCCGCCAGGCGATCAGGGTCCATGCCGGTCAGAGCTTCAACCAGCGTCGACTTCCCATGGTCAATATGCCCGGCGGTTCCAATGCAACTCATAAGCGCGTTCATCCTTCCTCAGCAAAGGGAAGGCCGAAATTACTCCCTCTTATTCCCTCTCTGCAAAGAGCACCCCCAGTATATCATGCCCCGCCAGTGGGCTGATATTGACTGCTCAGACGAGGGTGCGCGTCAGTTTTGACAAGCCCATCAATGGAAGGACGCCAGAGGCTCATGGACTCGAACCCCCAAAGAGTTGGAAAAGCCCTGGTGGTGTTCCCGCCTCCGCGCAAGAGAGCCGTTTGCGAAAAACTGAGAGCATATGGGACGCCGCTCACGAAGCCGCCTTTTCGATGTCTGCATGGCATCTCAGGACCAGGAAGTTATGGGATAAGGAAGTACAAGCGATGGAGATAAGCCGCAACGGGAGGGAGGCTCAGTTGACGTTCGCTGGTGAGTGGGCCAATAATAGAGAGGTACGCGGAATCGAAGCACGCGCGTCCCATTCTCTCAGGTTGTTTTTGAAAGGCAAACAAGCATTATGGCTAATGAAATGTCAGTGCAGGCTCG
>DASZXF010001017.1:0-19093 GCA_035546055.1 Ktedonobacteraceae bacterium | reverse complement strand
GGAGGACATTCTGCGCTCCCCGCTCAAAGATGACGCGCTGGTCGCGCTTGGCTCGCTGCGCCGACGCTCGATGGTTGAAGTCAAAGATCTGATGCTGTTCACTCTCCAGCCGGTCATCATGGAGTATGTGACGGATATCTTTGTCCACGCTCTCTGCGCGGAAATCCAGGCCGAGCAGGCCGGTTTGTTTGAAACGCACGCGTTGATTAAGGCCGATGCCAAAGAATATGTACGCGAGAGCCAGGTGCGTTTACTGCTGGCCCCCCTGGCTCAGCGCCTGCTGGCCCGCCTGGGCAGAGAAGAACTTGAGCAGCGCTGCAAGGCCATTCTCGCTCTGGCGCGCGGGAAACCGCCAGAGGACATTCTGTACGGAGTTGGCAATATTCTCAATCTGCTGGTGTACCTGGAATGGGATCTGCAAGCATATGATTTTTCGCATACGATGGTGCGCCAGGCTTTTTTACGGCAAGCGAACCTGCGCCAGGCTCTTTTTGCCTACACCCGCTTTTCGCGTTCGCTCTTTGGCGAAACCTTCGGTAATATTCTCTCAACCGCCTGGAGTCCTGACGGCACACAACTGGCGGTTGCCACGACCAGCAAGGCGATTCTGCTCTGGCGCATCTCCGACAGCACGCTTTTACAGGTCTGCCACGGGCACAGCGATTGGGTGAGACGCCTGGTTTTCAGCCCGCAGGGCGACCGGCTGGCCAGCAGCAGCGACGATCAAACGGTGCGCCTCTGGGATGCGCACAGCGGGCGCTGTCTGCAAGTCCTGAACGGGCACAGACGCCGGGTGTACTCGGTGGCTTTCAGTCCACGCGGGGACATCCTGGCCAGCGGCAGCGAAGATAAGACCATTCGCCTCTGGGACGCGCATTCAGGGCAATACTTGCGCTGTCTCCAGGGACATACAGACCGCATTCGCTCGGTGGCCTTCAGCCCCGATGGCGCGGTGCTGGCCAGCGGTAGCAGCGATCTAACGGTACGCCTCTGGGATATCGACAGCGGTCGGAGTCTGCTTGTGCTCCAGGGGCATACGAGCTGGGTGCGCACAGTGGCCTTTAGTCCCGATGGCCGGACGGTGGCCAGCGGTAGCGAAGATCACACCATTCGCCTCTGGGACGCCGCGACGGGTCAGTGCCTGCGTACATTTCACGAGCAGGGCGGCTGGATCTACGCGCTAGCCTTCAGCGCGGACGGTCAAACCCTGGCCAGTGGCAGCGAGGATCAGACCATTCATCTGTGGAATGTGCAGACGGGTCAGAGCGTGCGCGTGCTCCAGGGCCATCAAAATCGGGTGCGCGCGGTGGCCTTTGACCCTTCCGGGCGGCTGCTGGCCAGTGGCAGCGAGGATCAGACTATCCGCCTCTGGGATGCCCGCACCGGCCAGTGCCTCCAGGTGCTGCATGGCTATAGCCATTGGATCTGGTCGATTGCTTTCAGCGCGGACGGCCAGACCCTGGCCAGCGGCAGCGAGGATCAAACGGTGCGTCTCTGGGATGTTACGACGGGCCAGGGTCTGAAAACGCTGCGCAAACATAACGGCCTGGTGTATTCAGTGGCCTTTAGCCCCGACAGTCGCACCCTGGCCAGCGGCAGCGAGGATCAGACCATTCTGCTCTGGGACGCCGCCAGCGGCCAGTGTGTACAGACGCTCAAGGGCCACACTGATCGTATTCGCGCGGTGGCCTTCAGTCCCGATGGCTCGCTCCTGGCCAGCGGCAGCGAGGATCAGACTATCCGCCTCTGGGATGTCAAAAGCGCTCAGAGTCAGATTCTCACCGGTCATGCCGACCGCGTGAGGCCGGTGGCCTTCAGCCCCGATGGCGCGTGGCTGGCCAGCGGCAGCGAGGACCGCACGCTTCGTCTCTGGGATGTCAAAAGTGGCCAGTGCCTGCGCGTCCTCCGGGGACACGAAGCGCCTGTGCGCGCGGTGGCCTTTAGCCCCGATGGTCTGTTACTGGCCAGCGGCAGCGAGGATCAGACTATCCGCCTCTGGGATCTGCCATCAGGCCAGTGTCTGCGCGTTCTGCGCGGCCACGCGGATAGAGTCTGGTCCATCGCCTTCAGTCCTGATGGGCAAACCCTGGCCAGTGGCAGCGAGGATCACAGCGCGCGCCTCTGGCAGGTCAGCAGCGGCCTCTGTCTACGCGTGTTTGACCAGCAACAGAACGCCATTCGCTCCATCGCCTTCCGCCCGGACGGGCAGGCCGTGGCCAGTGGCAGCGATGGCATGATCGCGCTCTGGGATACGCACACGGGCGAGTGCCTGCGCACCTGGAACTGCAAGCCATACTATCAAATGGACATCACCGGCGTGAAAGGTCTGACAGAGGCGCAAAAAACATCGCTAAAAGAACTGGGCGCGATTGAGAAAGGATAACCCATCTGCCGCCCAACTGGACATCTCCTGGCGTGGTATGCTACATTGAACAAATGAGCAAACGAGTCTATTTTTATGGGGGCACGCTTGTGCTGGAAGGCGCTTCTGCTGAAGAGGTGGATCTACCCGAGGTGTTTCTGTGGAGTCATGGCAAGTGGAGAACTGAGGCCTACCGCTATCATGAGCTTCTCCCCTGGCTGCATCAGCACGTTCCACGCCATGCTATTCCCCGCTGGCAACCGCTGAACTATACCCTGTTCGATGGACGCCAGCCGCATGAGTATCAAACCGAGGCACTCAACGCCTGGCAAAAGGCCGGGGCGCGCGGCAGTATTGTTCTACCCACCGGCGCGGGCAAGTCCTATGTGGCCATCAAGGCCATTCACCAGCTCAATCGCTCCGCCGTGGTGGTCGCGCCTACCATCGATCTGCTCCACCAGTGGTATCGTCTGCTCTCCCACGCCTTTCACGCTGAAATTGGCGTCTACTACGGCGCGGAAAAAATCATCCACCCGCTGACGGTGACAACGTATTCTTCGTTCGCGAATCTGATGGCCGAGTACGGCAATGCCTATAAGTTGCTGGTGCTTGACGAAGCTCACCGGGCTGGCTCACCGGCCTTTGGCGAGGGCGCGCTGATGTCCATCGCCCCGGCCCGCCTGGGCCTGACGGCCACCTATCCCAGCGCCGAAGAACAGCGCGGCCTGGGCCGCTGGCGCCTCGAAGAACTGCTCGGCGGCCCCATTCTCTACGCCCTGAGCGCGGACGATCTGGCCGGAGAACAACTGGCGACATATCGCACGCAGCGCGTGCGCGTGGACCTGACGCCAGAGGAACGCGAAATCTATGAGCGGGAGTTCGCCCTGGCCATGCATTATGTACGTCAGCATAATCTGCTGCGCCGCTTTGGTCCCAACTGGCTGAGCGAACTGCAACGTCTTTCCGCGCGCGACGAGGGCGCCCGCGCGGCTCTGCTGGCCCGCCAGCGCGTGAGCCGTCTGCTGGCAGGCTGCCAGGGCAAATTCCAGGCTGTGAACGATCTGCTTTATGAGCATATGCATGAGCAGGTGGTGATTTTCACCGAGTCGAATTATGTCGCCTACGCCATCGCGCACCGCTTTTTCCTGCCGGCGATTACCCACCTGTCCACGGCTCTCGAACGTAAGGAAATCCTGGACGGCTTCCAGGCGGGCCGCTATAAAGCGGTGGTCACGTCCCGCGTGCTGGATGAAGGAGTTGATCTGCCCTCGGCCAAGGTGGCCATTATCCTGGGTGGCACGGCTGGCGCGCGCCAGTACATCCAACGCCGGGGGCGCGTGCTGCGCAAGGTCGAGAACAAAGAAGCGGTGCTCTACGAGGTGCTGGTGCGCGGAACCAGCGAAGAGGGCAAAGTACAGCGCCGCCGGGCGGCGGTCAAACGCCACGTCAGGGAATTTAGCCATGTTGACCAGTGATCTGATTAAGCCCTTTCTGCGCCCCTATGGACGCGCGTTGACTGTGGACCAGCTCGATGAGAACAGTCCGCTCTGGCTGCAAACCGCGCAAGAACTCTACGCGCTTCTGCGTCAGCATCTCGGTCAGCCGCGCTCGCGCTGGGAAGAGGCGCTGGAAGCCTTCGAGGGGACGCGAGTGGATTATCAGCGCATTCGCGGGCTGGCCAGAGTGCTCACCGATGCCGCGACCTTCGCCCCCAGGGAATGCCCGCTGGCGCCGCGCGAACTGCGCGCGCTCCTCTTCTCACGCGGTCCCGCCTTCGCGCATCCCGATATCTTCCGCCCCCTGACCCGTGAAGATTTGCTGGCCCAGACCGCCAGTGAACTCGCCCTGACGCCCGCCGAAATCGAGCAGGCGCTTTTCGCCGACCATCCCGGCGCCCATCTGCTCGTCAACGCCGGACCAGCCTGGACCCCGCAGAAGCTTCTCCAGCGCTATAACCTCGAACTCGCACGCGGCGCGCTCTACCGCGCCACCGAGGTCAGAATTGAGATCTACGACCATTATAAAGACTGCTGGCGCTTTCTCAAGCTTTTTAAAATCATGTTCGAGGCGCGGGAAATCGAGGGCGGGGGCTACGAGGTCATGCTCACCGGACCGCTTTCAGACTTTGTGGAAACCGAGCGCTATGGCATCGCCTTTGCCGAATTTATGCCCGCCATATTGCTGGGCGAGCGCTGGAATCTCCAGGCCAGAGTCAGGCATCCCTACGCCCGCTCAGGCTCGGAGCGCCACGGCAGCATGATCGCGGAAGATAGCAGCCTGCTCTACCGCCTTGATCAGAACTGCGGCCTGCAATCCCATTATCGCCAGGGCCGCACCTATGACTCGGCGCTGGAACGCACTTTTGCCAGCGAATTCACCGATTTTGAAGAAAAATTCGGCTCGGAGCGCGGCAAATGGCGCCTGGCGCGCGAGGATCAAGTCCTGGTGCTGGAAGGCAGCGTAATGATCCCCGATTTTTCGCTGACGCACAGCCAGGACGAGCAACGGCGCATCCTGGTTGAACTGGTCGGCTACTGGAGTCCGCGCTACCTGAAAACCAAAATCGCCAAGGTTCAGGCCGCCCAATGTCCCCATCTGCTCCTGCTGGTCTACGAGAATCTAAAAGTCACCAGGGACGACTTCGGCAGCATCCCCGGCGAAATCCTCTTCTTTAAAGAGAAGCCAGTGATCAAAGAGATCATGGCCGCCGTTGAAGCCCTGGCGGAAAAAGTGTATGGTCCGCTGCCCGCACCAGAGAAAGAGCAGCCTCCTCTTCCCCTGGCCGAACTCGTCGAGCGCTGCCTGCGCGCTCAAACCGAGGATGCCCCCGTGTGGTACACTCTGGCCGAATTGACTGAACTGTTCCAGTTCCATGAGCCGTCCTTTGCCCCCAGGCGCTATGGCTACCGCACCCTGACCGCGCTCCTCAAAGCGCACCCGCAATCCTGCGAGATGCGCAAAAGCACCAGAAAGGGCCATCCCCTGGAAATCAGGCTCAGGCCACCCAGTAATGCCTGACATAGAGCAGCGTATTCAGCGCGAACAGGCAGACGGAACAGACGGTAATCAGACGGTCAACAGTGGGATTTTTCCCCCACTTGCCCAGAATGACGAAGACAGGAAAGACCACCAGCATATAGCGCGGCGCGGCGGTCAGCGGCTCCTGCGTCCCCTGCGGATAGCACATGTTGAAAAGCACAACCGCCAGGGCAAAGAGCGCGTAGTGGAGCGGCATTTTTTTCCAGCCAGCGACCAGCACAACCAGGGGTAGCAGGCAGAAAATGATATCGATGGCGTTCAGTTCATGCTGCGTGCCGGTCTGCGGCAGGAAAAAGGTCTGAGCGGCAAGCACCAGGGACCAGAGCGGAAAGGTGAGATGCCGTCCCCAGGACTCGGCTTCACCAACGCTAAACGCCAGCGGATTGCCCATCGCAAACCAGAGATACAGCATATAGAGCAGCACGCCCGCCGGAATAAGGATCAAGGGAAAACAGGCGCGTAACAGCGGCCACCAGTTGCGCCGCTCACCCTTGTCCGGCCAGAAGCGCTGGAGCACCAGCACGAGAAAGGGAAGCAGCACCAGCACGCCCTGCGAATGCGTCAGACCCAGCAGACCGCCGCAGAGGCCCGCCAGCCAGTAATGCGAACGCTGCAAACACCAGAAGGCCGCCACGCATAAGAACAGAAAAAGCGACTCGGTGTAGCCAACAAAAAAGAAAATGGCATAGGCCGAAAAAGCCAGGTAAAAGGCTGTGTTACGCGCAACTGACGGCTCAAAATCCTCGCTGAGCAACTGGTAGAGCAGCACCAGGGCCAGGTAAAAGAAGAGATTGGCCAGCAGCATACCGGCGAGATAGTCGCCATTGACTGTGCTCCCGAAGACAAAGCCCAGAGCGCGAATCAGCAGCGGCCAGAGCGGAAAAAACGCGGTATCGCGGAAGCTGCCATAGCCATTCAGCGCAATACCAATGTACGAATAGACATCCCAATGTTGCCAGGCCAGCCAGAAGGTATCCTGCATGGGCAAAATACGCAACGTCGCGATAGCGGTGGCAATAAAGATAACCAGGCGGCTACTGGCAAAAATCCAGCCAGCTTCCAACCATGCAGATTTGCGTAAAGGCATAAAGAAGTATAATCCCTTCTCACACTATTTTTATGTCAATTTTGTTCCAGACCCCGCCAGGTCCACACCAGCGCCCCATTATTTTCGCCGAACGCGCCCGGGATGGCAACCAGATTATCCGGGAAGCTGGCCCCGCCTGCCCAGTCTACCAGATAGAGACAACCGGCGCCAGCGGAAAGTCCGGGCAATCCCAGCAGCGAAGGACTTGAGCTGATTTGTATTCCAGGGAATCGCGTGCCGCCAGAGCGTATTCCCATTACTTCCCCGTAGCGCCTGCAATTCCCTTTTACATAACATCGCACCAGCGGGCTGTGATGAAACAAAAATATTCATCATCAGGTAAAGATTCCCATCACCCAGAACTTGAGAATGTCAATGTCGGCACGTTCTACATGTAGAGTTATTTTCCAGCCAACGAGTGAAGGAACAGGAGAACATGCAAAGTCAGGAAGAGTTGCCAGCCAGGCGCGCGAAGACGCTCATTCCCGGGGAAGCCTATCAATTGGCGGAAAGCCATCGCCTGGGCAAACCAACCGCGTATTACAGGAGTCAGCACAAAGGCAAAAGCAGATGGTATGCCTTCTTCATCACCAGCTTTTTCCTGGCCCTGGATGCCCTGCTTTTCTGCTTCCTGCTCATGGGCGGCAAAATCATTACAGTGATAATATGCAGCTTATGCATATGCCTTCCAATCATGGCTGCCGTCTGCTTTTCTTATTATGCCATGCTAAAAAAACTGCTTGTTGAAGCTTCGGCAATGGCGTACTTCTGTCAGTTGGGGTTTATCTATAAGGAAAGCGAGCAGCTTATAGTCTTGCGCTGGGAAGAGATTGAGCGGGTTAGTAGCGGATCTGGCCGCTTGCGGAACTGCGAGGTTATGCTGGGCAATGGCGCGACAATGGCGCTGGTGAACGCCGTAGGCGGCGATCTGCGTGAACAGATCAGACGCCGCCTGCTGCGCGCTCGCAAGAAGCACCAGCATGGCGAAACGTTCTAAGGCAAAATCAGACCATGCTGGCAAATCTTCTTCAACTGCTCGTGGTGTGAAAGAACCACCGCTTCCACTGGTCAGCTTGTTTGACGTGGCCAGTTCATCTGTGATAAGATGAAATCCCGGTGGAGTTAATCCACCGGTTTTTCTTTTCCGTGAAAAAACTCGTTACGAAGCTCTCAAGGGAGGATTTTATGAGCAATCCCGTTCGCATCGCCCTCATTGGAGATTACAGTCCTCATGTTCCTGCCCATGTCGCCATTCCGCACGCTCTTGAACTGGCTACTGGCGACCTCGGTTGCACATGCGAGGTGACCTGGATGCGGACTGATTCGCCAGAATTGCACAATCAGCAGCAGTGGACACCCGGCTCTTATGCTGGCATCTGGTGCGTTCCCGGCAGTCCGTATGCCAGCATGGATGGTGCGCTACGCGCGATCACCTTCGCCCGCCAACAGAACATTCCTTTCCTGGGCACCTGCGGCGGCTGTCAGCACGCCCTGATCGAATATGCCCGCAACGTCCTTGGAATGGCCGAAGCGGATCATGCCGAATCTAATCCCACTTCCAGTTTACCCCTGATCGCACCGCTCTCCTGCTCACTTGTCGAGGTCTCCGACGTGATTAAACTGATCCCAGGCACTCGCTTCGCACACCTGTATGAGAAGAACGAAATACGAGAGCGCTATCACTGTAGCTTTGGCCCTTCACTCCAGTATCAACACCTCTTTGACGACGGTAAGATGCGTATCGCCGGACTGGATAAGCATGGAGAGGCCCGCGCCTTTGAGCTGACAACGCATCCGTTCTATATGCTCACTCTCTTCCAGCCCGAACGCTCCGCCTCCACCAATGTTGTCCATCCGCTGATACGCGCCTTTGTACAGGCCATGCTGTAGAGAGATGCCTGTTCTACGGAGTCCGGTGGACGTTGCGCGCCGGGACGCCCCGAAGGGATCGACCAGACTCGCAGCAGGTCAGCGTCACGAAACCACCCGGTCGGGGGGGTTGATGGAGCAAAGAGCGGTCAAGCCAGTGGGATGAGGGCATCCCCGCCAGCGAGCCGGATGCTACGCCTCTGTCTCGGGTGAGGCTTCAGACGCGCGTACAGCAGGCAGGGCCAGGAAGATCGCGCCCATGGTCAGGACGATGACCAGCGCGCCGAACCAGTAGGGTATACCGTGCCCCAGGCTATCATAGAGCACACCTCCCACCAGCGACCCCAGGATCGTAGCCAGGGCTTGCATAGACTGGCTGGCGCCGCCGAGCAAGCCCTGCTGGCTGGGACCAACCAGGCGCGAGGTCAGGCCGCGCATGGCGTTCTCAACCAGGCCACCAGATCCCGCGAACAGTACCACCGCCAGGACGATAATCAGCGGCGAGGCGATGACGCTGAGCAGACCCATCAGCACATAGCTCAGGGCAACCAGGACCAGCGCGCCAATGCTGAGTTTGAAATCGCCGAAGATCTTCAGCATTTTGCCGACCAGCAAGCCCTGTACCAGAATATCCACCACGCCGACAACGGTGGCTATCAGGCCGGCGGCGGTGGCATCCCAGCCCAGGCTGTCGCGCAGGAGGATGGTCAGGTTGGCCTGCAAGATGGCGAACGGAAAGGAATAGAGGAAAGCAGCCATCAGCAGCCAGCGCAGATGCGCCAGGGAGAACAGTTCTCCAACCTGCTTGAGCGGATTCAGTTCGCCCAGCCGAATACTGGTGACGCGGTGCTCTTTGCTCAGACTTTCGGGCAGGAAGAAGAAGCCCCAGAGCAGGGTTAGCACAATCACGCCAGCCGCCACCAGAAAGGGCAGGGTGTAATTGACCCCGGCCAGCAGACCACCAATGGCGGGACCGAGAATAAAGCCCACCCCGGAAAGCGCGCCCACCAGGCCGAAGTACTTGCCGCGCTCCTCCGGCTCGGTGATATCCGCGATATACGAGAAGAGGACGCCGAAGTTTCCACCGGTCAGGCCGTCAATGATGCGCCCCAGAAAGAGCAGCCAGAGCGAGCCGCCCAGGCCAAACAGCAGATAGCCCACTGCCGAACCGAGCAGACAAATGAAAAGAATCGGACGCCGGCCAAAACGGTCGCTCAAGAGTCCCCAACCCGGGGCCGCGAGCATCTGACAGATACCATAGACCGAAACCAGCCAGCCCACGACCAGAGCCAGATCCTGCGCCTGCCCCAGATGTTGCTGGGTTATAAAGGGCACAACTGGATTGACAATGGTCATGCCCATGGTATTCAAAAGCGCGATGATACCCAGGAAAACCAGCGCCCGGCCTTGCGGCGCAGGCTTCTTGCTCGTCTTTACACCCGGCTCAGCAGAAGTCAGGATTTTTGATGTACTCATCAGTGATTTTCTCCAATCAAACGATGTTCCTGATAACTGCTCTCACTTTAACTGCCAGGTGGATGAGTCTGCCTCCTTCACAGGGATGATTGACCGGACGACTTTTTTTCTTTCACAGCAGCCCGAGTTGCCGGGCGACGGCGCTGGCCTGGACGCGGCTGCTGACACCGAGCTTGCGGTAGAGATTCTGCACATGCGAACGCACTGTATTGACCGAGACAACCAGTTCACGCGCGATATCAGCGTTGGAGTTGCCCGCGACCAGTAAGCGCAAGACCCGCAATTCCTGGGGACTCAAGGCCTCGGGCAGACCAATCTGAGCAATATTCAAATCGCCGCCGGACAACAGGCCAGAAGCGTTCACCAGATCGCGCGCATAGGCCTGGAGAGCGCTTTCCCGCAGATGAGGCAGCGACTCACGCAGGAGTTCACCCACCACCTCGCCTTCATCGAGAAAGAGGCGCACATAGCCTTCGTCGCGCGCGGCTGCCAGCACGTCGCGCAGGAGTTCACGCGCTCTGGCTCGCGCTCCCTGGCGCGCGTATACCTGCACCTGCACAATCTGAACATTCAACAAAAATGCCTGATGTCCCGTCTGCCTGGCCCTGGCCGCCAGTTCTTCCAGCACGTCCCGCGCCTCCGACAGTTCTTCCCTGGCCAGCCAAAGGCGGGCCAGCATCAGTCGTTCGCGCTGGCGCTGATAGGGCGGCAGAATCTCCGCGCGCTGCTCCAGACTGCCGGCCCAGCGCTCGACCGCCGCCAGATCGCCGCTCACCAGCTTCAAACGCGCCAGTTCGGCCTGAACCTCGCGATACAGTTGATAGCTCTGGGGCACCTGCGGCACCGGCCCCCGGGCCAGCCAGGCGTTCAGACGCTCCTGGGCCTGCCTGCGCTGTCCGCGCGCCTGCTCGATCCAGGCCAGGCGCAGCGCCGCTGTACATGCAATTTCATCTACCTGCAAGCGCTCGCCCAGCATTTCTCCCTCGCGCGCGGCCTGCTCCGCCTCCGCAAGTTGATTCCATTCGTAGAGAATACGCGCCAGGCTTAACTGCATACGCGCGATATCGTCGTGATCTTCCTGCTCCCTGGCTTCCGCCCGCATCTGGCGGAACTGCTCGGCGGCGTGGCGCAGGGCGCCCTCTTCAACATACGCCCAGTTCAACATGCCCCTGGTGGCGCGCTCATACATTGTATTGCCAAGGCGCCTGTTGAACTGCTGCGCCGCCAGCAAGGCCTCACGCGCCTGCTCCAGCGTACCCGCAACTATTTCGCCGACTCCTACCACAGACAGGGCGATGGTTCGCCAGGTAAGATCTTCCTCCGGGAGCCAGACCAGCGCCTGCCGCGCCCAGGTAAGCGCCTGCAACATGCGTCCCTCCTGACGCGCCAGCAAAGCCCGAAACGAGAAGACCTGCGCCAGCCTGGTAGTGGCGTTGGCATCGCGCCAGTGTTGCTCCGCCAGTTGCAAGAGGTGATAGATGCGCTCTCTCCCGCTCTGCGCGCGTACACCTTCGACCAGGGTAAACAGCAGAATCATGCCATAATAAAGGCAAAAATCAGGCTTCCGCTCCAGTTCGGCCTCTGGCAGACTCTCCAGCCAGTGTTTTAAACTATACAATTCAAGAAAAACAGAGCGGCTGCTCTGCTCTTTGCTGGCGATGAAACGCGCGAGCAGACTGGCGGCGCGCTCATGGGCGCTGGCGCTGAACGCCGTTTCGATGGCCTCGGCCAAAAAAGCATGTTCTTCGTACCAGAGGCTGGCCTGGACGGCCAGATAGTTGATATGCTCATCTCCCAGGCGTCGCCGCGCCTCCTGCTGCATGGTCTCGGCAAAGAGCGCCTGGTAGCGCATCCATTCGCCGCTTCCGTCCAGCGGCGCCAGAAAGAAATCTCCACTGCGCAGAGCCTCAATGACACGTTCGCTGTCGTTGCTCCCCAACAGGGCATCGCAGAGCGCGGCATTGAGACGCGGCAGCACACTGGTGCGCAGGAGAAAGGTCTGCTGTTCTTCAGGCAGAATGTGAAAGACCTCGCTGAGAAAATAGCCACGAACGGTCCAGTGATTACCCGCGAAGGTTTCTATCACCGCCTCGATTTCCTGTTCATTGGCCAGGCGAGGCAGCACCCTGGAGACGAGACGCAGACCGGCAGGCCAGCCCTCCAGGCGCAGATGAAGCTGGCGCACCAGTCTGAGCGGCAGAGGAAAAGCAAGCTCCTGCTCAAAAAAGGCGCGCGTCTCTTCGAGGGAAAAGACCAGATCCTCCGGGGAAATATCCAGCAGTTCATTGCGCGCGAGCAGGCGCACGGGCGAAAAAGGCGGGTCGCCGCGAATCAAGAGGATGACATGCAACTTCGCGGGCAGATGCTCCAGGAAAAAGCTCAGCGACTCGACGACGCGGGGCGAATTGATAACATGCACATCGTCCAGTACCAGGATGCCGGGCTGCTCAAGCTGACTCAGTTCATTTAAGAGAGCCACCAGGGCCATTTCCAGCGGCTTTAATTGAAAAGGTGGCAGACGGGCGGCGAGCAGTAACGCCAGCGCCTCCCGGCCAGGCGCGGGAACAAAACGCTGGCAGGCAGCGATGACGTAGCGCCAGAAACGGATGGGATCGTTATCACCTTCATCCAGGGCAACGCTGGCCACGAGCGGGAAATCAGGCCGCGCCTCCCGCGAAGCTATCCACTGCGCGATCAAGGTCGTCTTGCCATAGCCAGCCGCGCCCGAAACCAGCGTAACTTTATACTCCAATCCGCGATCAAGCAGGTCCAGCAGTTGCTCGCGCCAGAGCAGCGTTTTCTGCGGACGTGGCAACTGGAGCCTGGACATGAGCAATGGATCAAACGAGAGAGGAGCCGGGTATTCCGGGCCAGACACCACTTCTCCCCCTCTGCCTTCAAGCGCCGGAACCATCATCTCCCGCGCCGGCAGAAGCGCGCGTCCGCCAGCCTCGCCTGTTTCCGCGCCCAGTTCCCCGGCCAATTCTTCCAGACGCTCCAGGTCAACCTGCTCGTCACGCCCAAGGTAACGCTTGAGCATCTGACCTCGTACCCGCCGATAGGCATACCAGTATCCCTGACTTCCCCGCTGGCGTTTTTCCTTCAACAAATTCAACTGACCGCGCCGGCCATGAAAAGCAAAGGTACGCTGCCTGGCCAGCCAGTCCGGCGTAAAGCGCTCCGCAGCGGCCAGTTCCGCGCCTGTGACCACATAGGCCTCCCGTTCCGGCGACCAGCTTATTGTATAGCGCGCGCTCTTTGGCATAGATTTCTCGCTCTGCTTTCTCTTTTTGCTCCCCAACAGACATGTAAGGATGATTATAAAGTCCAGGTGAATAAAAGGCAAGTGTTCCCCAACAGCCATTCAGGGTTTCTCACAAGTCAAGCAAAGGCCATCACCAGCGAGGGTGCAGGGAGCGCAGCGCCCCTGCCGGGTGCGGGTGTCCCGCCTCTTTCTCTCCTCTTGCTTCTCGCCGCCGTCGCTGGCAAACCACTGGTGAGAACCCCTGAACAGCCATTGTCATCCCTTTGCCTGCGAATGTAGCAACCGGCGAAACAGGTATATGAGGATGGTTTGTTTGCAGGGATAAAAAGCGTTTATCCTTATTTTACAAAATCAAGGTAAATGATTGAGAATAAAAGCGAATACATGCGTAACAATGGATGTCTATATATATTTGCGAAGTGGGTGCTATATTCGAGGAAAGCAGAGATTCTATTGATGATAAGGTACACTCCACATGGCAAAGCAAGATGATCAGAAGCAAAAAAGCGGGCGGACCGCCCGGCGCGGACGCTCTGGCGCTGGCGCGCCGAAAACTCGTACTGTCACCAGCACCAGGCCACTGCCACCCTTAGAGACTGAGGAAGAGATAGATGATGGCACCATACCAACCGTTCGGCTACCCAGGCTCCCGCTGGTAGCCGAACCTGTCCGCAGGCGCCAGTTTTTAATAGGTGGCGCGGGTCTGGCGGCGACGGCGCTGACGCTGGGTGGGTGGCTCTGGCTCGCGACTCCGCATCCCAGCGCGCCGCCTCAGCGATCCGCGCCTGTCAGGAAGGGTGATAAGCTGGTTGTCTACTGGAATAACGCGACTTTCATCCTCCTGCGCCAGCAACAGGCGCCTCTGCCTGTGGTGGCGCGCGCGCTGAGCATTGTGAATACCTGCATGTTCGACGCCTGGGCCGCTTATGATGCGGTGGCTCAGAGCACGCGTCCAGGCACGAATGTACGCCAGTCGGAAAGTGAGCGTACCCTGCCCAACAAGGCTCAGGCTATGAGCTACGCGGCTTACCGCGCGCTGCTGGATCTCTTCCCCGCCGAACAGGAACGGATTCATCACATCATGAGCCAGTTGCGCTATAATCCGGCGAATCGCACAAACAGTCCCGATACCCCTGCCGGTGTCGGCAATCGCGCGGCGCAGGCGGTGCTGAGTTTTCGTCAGAACGATGGCTCAAATCAGGCGGGTCGTGACCTCCCTGGCGCATACGCTGATTATACGCACTACCAGCCGCTCAACACGGCAGACGACATCAAACACGCCGACCACTGGCAGCCGCTGACTCTGCCAGCAGGCCGACCTGGTACGAGATCCCAGCAATTCGCCTGCGCCCAGTGGGCCAATGTGACGCCATTTGCCCTGACCAGCGCGCTCCAGTTTATACCCCAGCCAGGACCGCCGCACGCCCCCGACCAGGCCTTTACCAGCCAGGCCCGGCAAATCTTGCAGTACAGCGCAGGTCTCACCGATGAACAGAAAGTTATCGCTGAATACTGGTCCGAGACGCCAACCGAGAATATCCTGACTCGCTGGTTTGACTTTGCCGTGTTCCTCTCGCAGCGCGATGCGCACACGCTGGACGAAAATATCAAGTTCTTCTTTAGCCTGGCTAACGCCTGCCTGGACACCAGTATCGCCTGCTGGGCCTGCAAACGCGCTTATGATTCGGCCTATCCCATCACAGTAATTCGCGACCTCTTCAAAGGTCAGCAGATCCATGCCTGGGCAGGTCCAGGTCGGCATGTGCGCTGGTTTAACGGCCAGTACTGGCAGCCATATCAGCCTTTGGACGCGCTGTCGCCGGCTTACCCGGAATATTGCTCGGAACAGAGCGCCTTCAGCGCCGCCGCAGCGCTGATCATGCGCAGCTTTACCGGATCTGACGCGCTGGGCACGAATATCACCCGACCGCCGTATAGCTCGGCTATCGAATACATCGTACCCGCCAGACCTGTGACATTGAGCTGGCCGACGCTCTCCCAGGCAGTTGAACAGGCCGGCATGGCCGGACGCTATGGCGGCATCCATTTTGCGCAAAGCGACCTGGATGGTCGCACCCTGGGCACGCTGGTGGCCCGCCAGGCCTGGCTCAAAGCGCAAAGCTACATCCACGGCCATCCAACCAGCAACTAAGCATCCGTTGTGAGTCATGAAGAGAGCATTAAGCCAGGTCGGTACTTGCCATCGAGCACCGACCTGGCTTAATGCTCTCTCCATGACTCACAATACTATTGCTCATTGACCTTTTTCTGATCTTCGTTTAAGCTCTGATTACCAGTATTTAACATTTTTGCGCTATGCTTCTACAGAGAAGATGGCGCGACCACGGACAAGCGCGTATTTCGATATCCAAAACAAGGTGATATTCCTGGAGCAAATGGAGGACGACTTTGGAAAGTCTGGAACAAGAATTGATGAGCATGCTGCGCCGCCTGCCAGTTCCGATTACGATTACCTGGCAAAATGGCCGCTACCACTGGCAATATCTGCACGCCAGCGGCTCCGCTCGCGGCCTGTCCGCCGCGATTGAGGGCGCGCTTGAATATGTCTTGAAGCATCCCGGCCAGCTCTTGCAGTGGCAGGAGCACCACGAGTCCTGAGCCAACCGGGCGCACCATATTCGGGCAGGCGAGGCCTGACTGCCATCTTACCAGGCATCCAGCGACACGCCCTTACAGGCGCTTCATATACAGATGAGGCGCTACCTGTTGAATGCGGCGCCTCTCTGTATATGAAGCAAACGCTGAGACAGCAACGCTATTTCGTGGCTTCGTCTTTGATCTCGGCAGGTTCGGCTGAGCTGTCTACCTCGTCAGAGGTTGCCGCTGGCGTTTCGTCTGACGCGGCTCCGTCTGCGGCTGGCTCCTCAAAGAGGCTTTCGGTGTACGGCTGACTCTGAGCTACGGCCAGCGCACGTCGGCGTCCGGTGAAGCCGCCCAGCGCGCCGCCGATGGTGGTGAAGAGAGAAGCGGTGATGATGGAAATCAGGGCTTCTACCACTACTGTCACGGCCACATCCGAGGCGGTGAAATCGGAGGGCTTCATGTCGCCAAATTGAGCCTGGTTCATCTGAATATACTGGCGCTGGGTGGCGATGATATTTTGCAGATTGACAATGGTGTTGACGACGACCACGATTTCAACAACCAGCACGCTGATGACGCCAACCCAGACGCCGGCAGCCAGGCCACTGGTCCATTTGCCGGTTTCCTGAGCCGCGCGCATGCCAGCGTAAAAACCCAGCACAAGAAACAATATCGCGGGAATGTATCCCAGGATTTGCTGCGCATTTACATCAGTAACATACGTCACAGCAACGTTATATGCTATGTTGGCAAGACCTAAAATAATACCGAAAATGAGTCCCCAGCGCAGGGAGGGTCTCTGTATCCTGGAAAAAAGTTTCGCCATACTCACCTCTTCAATTGTTCAATGTCTTCAGTCATTTTTCTTCCATCTGTATTATAAGCACTTTCCCTGAAATTACTACCCTCATTTTACCGCAAACAGGCGAATTTAAGAGCCGGAGCCCGACCGACGCAGGGCAGCCAGGTCTTTTTCCAATTGCTGATAGAGCGCCTGCCAGTGCTGAGACTCGGCCTGGAGCCGCTCGCGCTCTTTGCTGCTCTGCTGCGAACTGTTCATGAGAGCTTGCTTTTCCTGGGTGAGCTGGCGTACTTCGGCCTGCAATTGTTGCCGGGCTTTGTTGAGGTCAGCGATGGTGTCCTGCAATTCCTGGCTCTGCCGTTCGTGTCCACGATGCTGCTCCTCCTGCTCCTTCTGCAATTTTTCAAGATCATGTTCAAGGTCAAAGTTCTGACTCTTCAAGGCCAGCAGTTCTCTGGTGTAAATCTCGCGCTCACGTTCGCGGTCCTGGGCCTCTTCTTCGAGTTTTTGTTGCAGGCGCGTGATCTCCGGGGTATAGCGCCAGCCGAGCAGGATATCGATGATCTCGCGATGGGCGCTGCCGGCTTTGCTGAGGGCACGCATGTCCTGGAGCATGGCCGCGTTCCAGTGTCCGGCGGCGAGCAGACCGCCCAGGGCGCGCAGGGAGATATCAAGCCGCGAGGACTGCAAGACGGTGGTGACGTGCTGAGCCGAGCGCCCGGCCCATAGACCATGTTCGCTCAGGCTGAGAGCCAGGTCTTCTATTTCAGGACTGAGAGCGCGCATGGCCAGGACGCCCGCGACTTCGGCCTGCAATTGCAGGGGGGCGTTGGCGTCTTTGAGGATGCTCTGTAGCTCATGCTCGATTCCCTGATCCAGCAGGAGAAAGACCTGGATGAGATGCTCGTGACGCTGCGGATTGGCGTAAAGGGCATCGACCAGGGGTTGGACAACGACCGGTCCGCCGAGCAGGAGAAGCAGAGCCAGAATACGCAGACTGGCCCGTTCATCGTCGGAGGCCTGGACGTGTTCCAGCAGGGCCGCCAGCATTTCGCCGGCGCGTCCCGGCTGGTTGGCATCGTCGTGAATGCGCTCCAGCAGCAGGGACAGGGCCATGGAAATATCTTCGTGGCGCGCGCTGGTGAGCAGGACCACCAGTTCATCTTTAATGATCGGGGTAGGCATGGCGTGGAAGACTTCGCGCGCGGCCTCGCGGCGTTCGGGATGGCTGGCATCGCTATGAGCCGCCCAGAGGAAAGGGAAGGCCGGGGTGCCGATTTCGCCAAGAATCTGGCGGGCGGCGTGCGCCACCTGCGGATCATCATCGGTAATCAGCGCGCCTGCGCCCATGACGGCCATGCTGCCCAGGTCGACGAGGGTGAGGGCGGCACCGTGACGACGATCCGGCTCGCGCAAGCACTGGAGCAGTTCGGCGGAGACGCGTTCACCCCAGCTGGCGTCGCGCCGGGCCAGAACGACCAGGGTGGCGGACACATCGCGGACCAGGTGAGCATCCTCCAGGCCCGCCAGCAGGGCCGGCAGACTGAGTTCGGCCAGGTCTTCGGTCAAAATTCTCACCAGCGGCACACGCGCGTCCTGGGTCAGTCCCAGGCCAAAAAGCTGCACGACTTCGCTGATCAACTCGTTCTGCGCGCGCACCATCTCCAGCAAAAGAGAGATAGCGCGCGTCTGCACTTCATGGCGTTGATCCCCCAGCGCCGAAGCCAGGGCCGGGAAGACCGCGCGTCCGGTCCGGGGAAGAATGACCAGGGCGGCTTCAAAGCGCTCCGGGTCGCCCAGCAGATCCACCAGCGACGGCACAGCCTCCTGGGGATGTCTGAGCAGATAAAAGGCCAGTTGTTCGCGCCAGGCCGGCTCTGGATGGTCGAGCAGTTCCAGCAGCGCCGGGACGGCATAGCGCCCCTCGACGCGTCCCATGACCCGGCGCACCCAGGCGCAGACCCCCGACTGAGGATAGAAGAGATTGCCGGCCAGCACCTGCGCCGCGTCTATACCTCGATCTAAAAAAACCTCTTCAATGTACTCCGCCTGTTCGGCGCTGCCCTCGTCAATAGCGCTCAGAAGCAGTTCACCGGGAAAAGGATTCATGCCGAGTAAAGCGCGCTTCATGCGTCCGACCAGCGGGGTTTTCTCGGAAGTGTCCAGGCCGAGGAGCAATTCGCCGCAGGCCAGTTCGCCCAGGCTGCTCAGAGCGTTGATCGCTTCTTCGTAGAGCAGGGGGTTGTCGCTGGCGAGCACGCCCATGAGAGGGCGCACGGCGCGCTCGTCATGGAATTGTCCTAATGCCTGGATTACGCCCAGTTGCAATTCCAGGTCTTCCTGAGCTGAACGCAGCAGCGTCAGCAGAGCGGGCACTACGCGCATATCTCCCGCGCTGGCCAGCACATTGACCAGCAGGAGCGTGCGCCCCTCGACCTGCGGACTCAAGGCCTGCATGACCGGCTCGACGACGACCAGGCCCAGGGTAATGAGCATCTGCTCGCCCCGGCTCGCAACCAGTTCATCGGGATGGCGCAGGACAATTTCGATCAGCCCCGGAATACAACCCGGCGCGTAGACGGTCAGCGT
>DASZXF010001016.1:0-5876 GCA_035546055.1 Ktedonobacteraceae bacterium | reverse complement strand
GAGGAGTCAACCACGACCTTCCTAACGGGATCACATCAGGGATGACTCATATAAATAAAAAGGGCGGGTGGGTAGCAAAAAGAGAAGGGGAAAGCCCTGGAGGCTGATCGTTCTCCTCTTGACAAAGCCGAAATTTTCGGGAATACTATTGATATCTTCCGATAAATAGGATGATTATTTTCAGAAAATGAATCAGTCTTCGTCGAAACGCAATACAATCGCAGAAATCGCGGCCAAAGCAGGGGTATCCATTCCCACTGTCTCCCGCGTTTTACATAACCGCCCCGATGTCGCGCCCGAAACCCGGAAACGGGTGGAACGCGTCATGGAGGAAAGCGGCTTTATCCGCAGCCGGGTCAAAGCTGCTCTGCGCAAAGAGAGCAGCGGCATTGTCGATATGCTGGTACCTGATCTGGTCAGTCTCTACTCCGTCGAAATTGTGCGCGGCGTGGAGGAGGTGCTGGAACAGACAGAATTGCGCCTGGCGCTTTCGGTAACTCACGAGTCCTCTCAACTGGAGCGACGCTGGCTGGCGAAGGTGATGGATGGGGCAACTGATGGCGCCATTCTGGTGCTCACGCGCAGTCAATCGAACGATCTCGATATTTTGCGCCGTCAGAATATCCCCTTTGTGGTAGTCGATCACCGGGGAGAACTGGGGGCTGATGTCCCTTCGGTCGGTGCGACCAACTGGCTCGGGGGACGGATGGCGACCGAGCATCTGCTTTCGCTTGGACATCGGCGCATCGCTATGATTAGCGGCGAGGCGGATCTGCGCTGTAGCCGGGACCGCGTTGCCGGGTATCGCGCGGCTCTGGAGGACGCGGGTATCTCTGTCGATCCAGACCTCATTCGTCCCGGCGCTTTTAAGCAGCAGACCGGCTACGAACAGACCTGCGCGCTGCTGGATCTGGCCGAACCGCCTACCGCTATTTTCGCCGGCTGCGATACCCAGGCCATGGGCGTCTACAGCGCCCTGAGAGCGCGGGGTCTGAGTGTCCCCGACTCGATCAGCGTGATCGGCTTCGACGATGTACCAATCGCGGCGATGGTCACCCCAACCCTGACGACGGTGCGACAACCGCTGGTTGAAATGGGACGGGTGGCCACGACCATGCTCCTGCGCCTGATCTCCGAAGAGGTGCTGGACAGTACACGCGTTGAACTGACGACCACCCTGATTGTCCGCGATTCCTGCGCGCCTCCCGCTCGCCCGTAGAGGCCGCACTCGTTGAACAATAAACCCGCTTGAAAGGAGGCCAGCCACTCTTCCCTGCAATCTCGCGCGAACTTCACAGTTGAACGTTCGCCCGGCGGATGTATGCGCAAGTACATTTGCATATCAGCATGTATATCTCATGATGTTAGATGAGGCCAGCTTCTCTGAGGTTGGCCGGCGAAGATGCCAGGAGGCAGAATGATGCAATTTCCGAAAAGAGTTTCGCGGCGTACATTCCTTGAGGTAGCGGGCGCTACCACCCTGTCGGCCACGCTTGCGAGTTGCGGCTTCGGCGTAGGCAGCAACAGCCAGGCATCCGGGAGCAACGGTTCCACGGTGACGATCTGGGACATCCGCACCGGCAGCGAGCAGCAGGCGGTACAGGCGACGGTGAATGACTTTAACAGGCAGCAAGCGAAAATTCACGCGGCCCTCAGCTTTTTCCAGAACGACCCCTATAAGCAAAAATTGCAGGTGGCCATGGGGGCGCATAATCCGCCTGATATTTTCTTTGGCTGGGGTGGCGGCGTCCTCAAAACCTATATCGATGCCGGCGATGTCTACGACATGACCGCGACGCTCAACGCGGACACGAGCTGGAAAAATCGCTACCTTCCTTCGGTGATGACCGCTGTGACCTTCGATGATAAAATCTATGGCGTGCCGAATAGCGGGATGCAGCCGGTGCTGTTTTACTACAACAAGGCGCTGTTTGAGCAGTACCATCTCCAGGCTCCGCAGACCTGGAATGATCTGCTCCAGGTCATCAAGACATTAAAACAACAGAACATCATTCCTATCGCGCTGGCGGGCGGCAGCAAGTGGCCCTACCTGATGTACGAAGAGTACCTGGTCGACCGCTTCGGCGGACCCGATGCCTTTAACGCGGTGCTGGCTAACCAGGCCAATGCCTGGGCGCAGGATGCCTTTCTCAAGGCCAATGCGGCTATTCAACAACTGATAGACGCGGGGGCGTTTGGCTCCTCTTTCTCCTCGGTGATCGCCGATACCAACCAGGACGCAGCTCTGCTCTACACGGGGAAGGCTGGTATGATGCTGCAAGGCAACTGGAATTTCCCGGTCATTCAGACCAATAATGCCGATTTTGCCAAAAATAAGCTCGGCTGGTTCGCCTTCCCGGCGGTGGAAGGCGGCAAAGGCGATCCCGCCAACGCGGCTGGCAATCCCTGTAATTTCTATTCCATCTCCGCGACCGCGAAATCGCCTGAGAACTGTATCGCAACCCTGAAAGAAATCGCCCTCAATGACGCGGAGGTCAAGCGTTTTATGGACCTGGGCGATATCCCGGCGGTGCAGGGTCTTGAGTCGCAATTGTCGGGCGCGGCCAACAGCGAATGGCTGCTGTTCAATTACAACATGGTGAAGAATGCGCCTCACTATCAGTTGTCCTGGGACCAGGCGCTCTCCCCGCAGCCGGCGCAGGCGCTTCTGACCAACCTCGATCAGTTGTTCCTGAAGCAGATCTCGCCGCAACAGTTCTCGGATAATATGAACAAGACCATCGGGTAGGTTCGCTGTTTGCCTCCTGAGCATGTTCCTGTTCTCACATGAGCCAGCCTTGTTAAAACGCCAGGCGCCGTTGCAAACGTTTTTGAGGCATGGATGACAACCCGACGAGAAAGTGGACCGTTTCAGCGAGTCCTCTTTCTCGTTTCAGGGGATGCCGGGAAAGAGTTCGCTCCGGCTCAAGCGAGAGCGAGCTGGCCAAAGCGGCTCGCTCTGGCAGCTGGATGCGGTATCACACTTGATGCATACTTCAGAGGAAAACAGGCGTCTGACGGAAATGTGAGGCAAGAGCTATGCAGAACGCATTTATTTCTCAGGTGCGAAGACGATCCTCTCCCGGACCTGTCCTCGCCAGCACTGTTGCAAAGAGGAGCGCGTATGAACGTATCCGTTAAGGCTTCAAAAAGAACGCACCAGGCCCGCTGGATCGCTGTTCTCTGGACGACGCCTGCCCTGCTCTTTTATGTGCTTTTCGCACTGGTTCCCATGCTCACTGCGCTGTATTTGAGCTTTACCCGTTGGGATGGTCTGAGCCAGGCCACGTGGGTTGGCTGGCAGAACTGGGCTACCCTTTTTACTGATCCTGTGACCGGGCGCTCTTTCCTGCTGACCCTGGCCATGATGGCGCTGTGCTGGCTTATCCAGACACCGCTGAGTTTGCTGCTGGGCGTGTTTATGGCCGGCGTGCAGCGCTATCGCGCGGTGTTGAGCGTTTTTTACTTTCTCCCGCTGCTGTTTTCGACGGTCGCTATCGGCATGACCTGGGTTTCGATCCTTGATCCGAATTTTGGTCTGCTTGACACGCTGCTGCGAACCATCGGCCTCTCGTCCCTGGCACACGGCTGGCTGGGCGATCCCTCCCTGGCCTTCGGGGTGATTATCGCGC
This sequence comes from Ktedonobacteraceae bacterium, assembly GCA_035546055.1. GTDB lineage: Bacteria > Chloroflexota > Ktedonobacteria > Ktedonobacterales > Ktedonobacteraceae > Paraktedonobacter. The sequence continues at coordinate 2,244 of DASZXF010001016.1, read as the reverse complement.
TGATCTCCTGGCAATTCATTCCCTTTCACTCGCTGCTCTACCTGGGCGGCGCGCGCCAGATTCCCAGAGAGTTGTACGAAGCGGCGGATATCGATGGCGGCGGTCCTGCCAGCAAGTTCTTTCTGATTACGCTGCCCCAGTTGAGGTACACGATCATTACCTCTACCACCCTGATTCTCACCGGTTCGCTGACCTACTTCGACCTGATCTGGGTGACAACTGGCGGTGGTCCCGGCTATGCCACGCGCATTTTGCCGTTACAAATGTATATCACCGCCTTCCAAAATGAAGCGGTGGGTTACGGCAGCGTCCTGGCCGTCGTGCTGGCGCTCTTTGGCATCGCGCTCTCGCTGTTTCTGCTACGCTTCACAGGCTTTACCAGGATGTCAAGCCAGTTGGAAGGTCTGTAGAGCAGATTCATCATGCAGGAAGGTAAGCACACTATGCAGAAAGATCTCTCGCTGGAAACGCTTGAGGAACAACATACCACCAGGCGCGCACGACGCGGACGCAACCGTTGGGAATGGCTGCTGGCCCTGCTGGGACTGATCTGGCTGGTTATCGCCTTCTTTCCCATTCTCTATATGGTCATGACCAGTCTGCGCCCTCTGACTGCGTTCTTTACCGATATTCCCTGGTTGCCGCCCTCGCAGCCAACCCTGGAAAATTATCTGACGGTCCTGACCAATGATTTTGGCCTCTACTTTTTTAATACCGCCTTCGTGACCGTGATCAGTGTACTGCTGATTACGGCGGTGTCGTTCTTCGCGGCCTACGCGATCTCAAAGATTCGCAATCGCTTTACGCAGACGGTGTTCAGTCTGTTTCTCATCGGCCTGGCGATTCCCTTGCAGGCAACGATCATTCCAATCTATGCCATCATTTCGCAGTTGCATCTCTACGATACGCTCTTCGCGCTGATCCCGCCTTACGTGGCCTTTGGCATTCCGCTCTCGGTGCTGGTCCTGGTCACTTATATCAGAGATATCCCGAAAGAGTTGCATGAATCGATGGTTCTGGATGGCGCCGGGCACCTGCGCATTCTGCGCAGTCTGGCCCTGCCCCTATCGCGGCCCGCGCTCATCACGGTCATTATCTACGAGACTATCCAGGTCTGGAATGGCTTCCTGTTCCCGCTGGTCCTGACGCAGAGCTCGAATATTCGCGTGCTCCCCCTGGCGCTGTGGGATTACCAGGGACAGTTTACTACCAATGTCCCGGCTATTCTGGCCGCTGTCATTCTTTCCGCGACCCCCATCATCCTGCTCTACATCTTTGGCAGACGCCAGCTCCTGGGCGGTTTGATCGCGGGCTTCGGCAAGTAACGTACTGGTTTCCAGCGGTCTGCCCCGGCGCGGACCATTCCCAAGAAAGGCAAGTTATGTCAACCTCTCTCCTGACAACCCGGCACACGCAGATTGTGGACGGCGCGGGCCAGCCCGTGACGCTCCGTGGCTTTGGCCTGGGCGGCTGGATGAACATGGAAAATTTCATTACGGGCTATCCAGCCAACGAAGAGGCGCAGCGGCACGTCCTGCGCGCGGCGCTGGGCGCAGAAAAATACGCCTTTTTCTTTGAGCGTTTTCTGGAGTATTTCTTTGACACCGACGATGCCCGTTTCATCGCCTCCCTGGGTCTGAATCTGCTGCGCCTGCCCATCAACTACCGCCATTTCGAGTCCGACGAGGAGCCGTTTGTCATCAAGGAAGAGGGCTTTAAACACCTGGATCGCGTGATTGAGTTGTGCGCGCAGCAGCAGATCTATACGATTATCGATCTGCACGCCCTGCCCGGTTATCAGAATCAGGACTGGCACAGCGACAATCCCACACATGTAGCCCTGTTCTGGCAGCACAAACATTTCCAGGACCGCGTGGTGCATCTCTGGGAGGCCATTGCCGCGCGCTACAAGGACCATCCCTGGGTCGCGGGCTACAATCCCATGAACGAGCCGGGCGATGTCAGCGGTCAGCATATTCTGCCTTTCTACCGCCGTCTCTACGCGGCCATTCGCGCCGTCGATCCCGCCCATATCCTCTTCCTGGAGGGCAACCGCTACTCAACCGAATTCCAGATGTTCACGGAGACGTGGCCGCATGTCATCTACACGGTGCATGATTACGCCCTCCCGGGCTTCATCGACGGCGGCCCCTATCCCGGTCTGACGCGAGGAGAGTACGTGGATAAAGCCGCCCTGGAAAAGACCTTTTTGCAGCGCACAGCCTTTATGCGGCAGACCAGCAC
>DASZXF010001015.1:0-2143 GCA_035546055.1 Ktedonobacteraceae bacterium | reverse complement strand
CAAAGCCGGCACAGATCCTACACTGGGAACGTCCTACAAACTCGCCGGACAGATCGCCCTGGCCCTTGTCTCCGCCAGCAACGCGCAGAATGACGGGACGACGGTGACCACGCTGCACTTCCACGCGCAGGGGCTGGTGGTCTACCAGTTCACCGACACCATGCTGCACGATCTCACCGCCCATCTCGCGGGACTGAGCCAGGAGGCTGCTCGCTCATTGCTCCTGCGCCAGCCCGGCGTGGCCGGCGTCAGCTTCAGTGCCAGCGGCAGTCTGCCCGTCAACACCAGCGAAATCCGCCTGGTTGTGCAGCCACCGTCCGCCAAAGCCAGCGCTTAAAGCCGCCGGAGCACGCCGGCGGCAACGCTTCGGCGCTACATGGGAGGCGACGACGAGGCAGGCTCGCCATTGTCCTTGATCGCTATGCAAGAAGCATCAAAGCGAGGCTTGATGCTTCCCCCGACGTAGCGCCGGAGCCTTGCCTCCCGCGTGCGCCCTCGTTCACGGCATAACCAGGCGCGATTAGTGGCGCGCGGGCGCGGCCCTGTCATCCGGGAGCGCTTTGAGTATGCGGGTTTCCAGCAAGATCCGACTGAAAGCGGCCTGCATCTCAATGCCAGCGCTCAAGACCTGCTCCGCGTTCCGCGCGTCAATCGCGCTCACAAAACGCTCAAGGCCGCGCCGCAGCCGCTCGCGCACCTCCGGCCAGTCTTCGCCGGTCAAAGGCAAAAAGGGCGCCTGCACTTCCTGCGCAGGGAGTTCGACAGGCCGACCATCGCCCGTCAGTTGGTACACACCAGGCTCATCCGTGAGCAAACATCCCTTCTCGTTCTGCTGTCCTACCATTTCTGCTTCCTCTCCCGCCCAGCCGCCGTCCAGCTTCCACCGTTCCATCCCCTGCCTCATATAGCTATTCCTCCAACTTCCTCATACAACAATGTCCAAGACCAGAAGGCTGAGAAGGCGACTGACGAATTACCAGCAGGTGCCAGGGCAAGCTCCTCCATCACGCCGCCCCTTCTCAAACTGACAGACACTTCGTCTGACAGCAAAGAGTATAGCATTACTTTCACGGTTTTTCAACCATGTTATTTTTATCTTATGGCATAATAGGATAAACATGTCGTTGTCAAAAAAGCAAGACTTTCATTACCATGGAAAAATGAGTACGAATGATGACAAAGCTGAAATCGACAAATTTCTCACCGTTGGCGAAGCGGCAAAGCTGCTTGGCATGACCTATAAAACGGCTCACAGGCATATCGTGCTTGGGGATTTGAAGGGAATCAAGAAGGGGGGCCGTTACCTGATCCCCCGTACAGAGATTGAGCATTTTACGCGGCGATTGGCTGGCAGGCCGCGCACCAGCACTCCCATGTGGCGTTTTTCCCCGGAGGGCAATCGGCAGATTGGTACCAGTGTAGAGGCGGATATGCGCGAGGGAGTGAGTGAAGAGGAGTTTGTAAGGGCGCTGGAGCAGATCAAGCACAGCGAGGGCCATCTGTTCGAGGGCACAATCGCGCGCTACATCATGAGTGACGAGCGCGATCTGCGCAGAGTCCACTTTTTGCTCATCTGGCGCGAAACGGTCATGCCCACGACGGATGACATCGAGCGAGCGCTGGCAGCCCTGGGCCGCGAGTTGAGCGAGGTGCTGTCCTGGGAAAGCGCCCGCAGCAGCACACAGCGCATCTGGATGCACACCTGAGAACAGGCCAGCCAGCGCAGAGATGGACATTCCTGTAACGACAAAGGATGCCCTCCCGCCGCCTGGAGTACTTCTGCCAGTTCCATCGCCTTGCTTCCCAGTGTATTTGCCCCTTTTCCTTTTTTCCTGGTAGAGTGCAGATCGAGGCGCTTTAGAAAAAATGGCTCTGGTCTTGTCTGCCGGCGTTTCACGTGATATGGTGAGGTATAAGCCGTACTGATGAGAATAGTGAGGATTTCATTTACAATGAAAGTTTGGTATCCAGTTCAGATTCGCTTTCGTGATCTTGACCCGCTAGGCCACGTCAATAATTCTGTTTTTTTTGTCTACTGGGAAGAAGCCCGAAGCTACTACTTTGACCAGCTGAAGTTGGAACATTGGCCCTCCGACGAGAAAGATCAATTGATACCTGGAAACATAGAAGAAGAGAAAGAGGT
>DASZXF010001014.1:0-1583 GCA_035546055.1 Ktedonobacteraceae bacterium | reverse complement strand
TATGTCTTTGACCCCAGCTGACTTTCGCACGACCATGGCCCATTATGTCACGGGTGTGACGGTTGTGACGACTACCCTCAACCACACCTCCTTTGGTCTGACGGTCAATGCCTTTTGTTCCGTCTCACTCGATCCCCCCCTGATCCTGGTCAGCCTGGATCAGGGATCACAGACCTATGCAGTGATTCGCCAGAGCAGTGCCTTCGCTGTCAATGTGCTCACGCAGGAACAGGAAGCCCTGGCCATGCGCTTTGCCCGCAAGGATGTGTTGAGTAAAACCTTCGATGACATCGCCTTGCGTGCAGGTGAGACGACCGGGGTGCCGCTATTTGCCGACGCCCTGGCCAGTATCGAGTGCCGCGTGGCACAGGAATACCCCGGTGGCGATCACACCCTGGTCCTTGGCGAGGTAGTGAGCGTGCATTATCGCACTGATCACCTGGCAAATGAACCACTCCTCTACTATCGCTCGACTTTTCGGATGCCGACTCCACCGGCGCTTGTGGCAAAGGATTTGCCTCCTACGAACGGAACGATCCCTCCGCTCAATTCCTCTCAGGTGCGTCTCTGATGGCTCAATCAGACGCACTTGCGCTTTCCGGCGCCGAACGCAAGCCCGCGAAGCAGATTCTCGTTTTAACCGTTTTGCTCCTGGTTCTGTGCCAGAGCCAGCAAGTCCTTGCGTCAGGCGGTATCTCGCTGTTTTTGCCGCTGATCCGCCGGGATGTTGGCCTCGACCGGCCACGACGGCCTGGGAGGCTAAGACACCGGGCTGAAGAAGTGGTAGATGACGGATCAACGTTTCAATGGTGATCCGCCAGGAGTCAATGAAGCAGAAGTTGTCGGTTGGAGGACAGCATTCCGTCACCACGGAGGAGACATGACCACCACATCAAATCAGGAGGGGGCCGCGAGCGCCTCCCCAGCCACCGCCAGCCAGCATGTCAGGGAGGCGTGCCTATGCCTCCGCCAATGACGACCTGTTTATGCAACGCCGGATCGGCATCAACCGGGGCAATCTGTGGGCTGCCCATGCCCTCCTGCTGGAGACAGCGCGGCAGGCGGAGCGGGCGACGCCCGAGACGGACATGACGCGCCTGGCAGCGCGGGGCATGGCCTGTAAAGCTGCGTCTGTCCGTGCTGCCTTGCAGGTCTGTGATGATCTCTTCGAGGTGTGCGGGGCGCGAGCCACAGCCAGCACATATGGGCTTGACCGCTTCTGGCGCAACGCTCGCACGTTCGCCTGCCACGATGCTCTGGACGGCAAGGACGTGATCGTTGGAGCCATCGAGCTGACAGGTCAGCTTCCGGCCACATTATTGCCGCGCCTCTAGCAGCGGCTCACACTGCATCCGAGGCTGGCATCACGGGGCGGCTCTCTGTTGCTCTGGCACGACCAATGTGCCGAGCCAGGTGAGAGAGGTGGGACAGAGCAGGGGGTGATTGAGACCGGGAGACACACCTCTGTCTCCCGCGCCAGACAAACGTCGGCGGATAGCCGTGACCGCGAACCGGTATCGCTTGCCCATACTCATCGACGTGCATCCTGATGGACGGGCCATGTTCGTGACGGAAGGGGCGCT
>DASZXF010001013.1:0-14497 GCA_035546055.1 Ktedonobacteraceae bacterium | reverse complement strand
CTTGCGGCGCCTCGCAAGGGTTGGAGGGGATGGCAGTGGGGCTAGGCCCCACCTGCCACCCCCTCCAACAGAGAACCAGGGCGAGTCGCGCAGCGACGAGGAGTCAAAGAAGGGGTTCGCCTACGGTATCAAATTGGGAATGACTCATGTAAAGTCTTGCCGCTCTATGCCGAGTTTCTGACACTGTTCGGCATACGCGTTTTCCAGGTGTTGCTCCTGGACCAGCAGCTCAATTTTTTCTTTAAGCCGCTCGCGGTCGGGATGGCCGAGACGGCGGTCGTGAACATAGGCCTGCGTCCAGTTTTCCAGAGCGGCGGCATAGCGCTGTCGTTCGTAATACAGTTGTCCCAGGCGATGTTGTGACGCGCAGCGCTCAGAAGGAGTGGCCAGTTCGAGAGCGATACTCAGCGCTTCCTGGTAGAAACGCTCAGCTTCTCCATACTGACGCAGAGCGCGCATGACATCGCCCAGACCGCGCAGGGCACGTCCTTTGATCTGGCGCATACCCTGTTCCTGGGCAATGGCCAGCGCGTGCTCATAGTGCTCTTTGGCGGTCAGGCTGGCCCCTTCGGCGAAGAAGGCCGCCCCCAGAGAGTTGTTGACACGCGCCAGGTCGACGCGGTTGCCCAGGTTGGTAAAAATGGCCAGCGCTTCGCTGTAATAGCCGCGCGCGTCGGCCAGACGTTGCTGTTTGCGCGCGATATCTCCCAGGGCGCGCATGGCCCAGCCTTCGCCGCGCCGGGCGCCCTCTTCGTGGAAGATGCTGATGGCCTGGCGTGCCTGGAACTCGGCCTGCTCCAGCTTGCCCTGGTCGAGATAAACAACGCTTTGATCGGCCATCAGCCACGCCTGCCAGTAGCGCGAACCGAGCGATTGGAAGATGCGCAGGGCTTCCTCGTAATCGCTGAGCGCCTGAGCATAGTTACCCAGGACTTCGTGAATACTGCCTCGATCACGCAGGGCCGAGGGATATCCTTCGTTGCTAGGCATGGTTCTGAAGCTGTTCAAGGCCTGCTCAAAAGAGTCGAGGGCTTCGTGATAGCGCCCATAGCCACGGCTGACCTCGCCGAGCACCAGTTGCATCCAGGCTTCACCGTTGGCGTCACCAGCTGCGCGGAACAGTGCCAGCGCTTCCTGGGCGTGCTGACCGGCCTGGGCAAAATGGCCCTCTTCACGAAAGAGCATGGCCAGTTCATAGAGCGCCCAGGCAGCTTCGTCGCGCTCGCCCTGCTCCTGGTGGAGGGTCAGACTGCGCGTCAGACAACCGGCAGCCTCGGCATATTTGCCCAGGCGCCGCAAAATAGCTCCCAGGCAACATTGAATCTGCCCCTCGCCTGTCTTATCATTGAGCAACAGCGCGTAGCCTTCGGAGCGCAGCAGAATGGCCTGCAATTCCGCCGCGTGACTGCCTCCGCGCAAGGCCCACGAAGCCCGAATGGCCAGCCGCACGGCATTCTGCAAATCCTGCTGCTCGCCGGCATCCTCCAGGTGCTCAAAAGCGGCAAACCATTCATAGGGACTGGGCTGCGGCAAACTGCTGTAATAACTGGCGACAACCCGGTGAGCACGCTGGCGCTCGGCGAGCGGCAGATGGGCCAGGGCGTAATGGCGCACCTGCGAGTGGATGGTGTACACCCGGCCATCAAATTGAATGAAAGCTGCCTGCACCAGGGCATCACGCGCGGTACGCCAGTCCTGCTGCAATTCCAGCGGAACGTTGCCCGCGACTCTGGATTGTACCGACAGCTCCTGGGTCAGAGTGGCATTCCCGCCTCCATTCAGATAGCCTGTGATGCGCGCAAGATGCGGCGTTTCCGGCGCCACCAGCATAATGATCTGCTCGCGGCTGAAAGGCAGCTTGAAGGCGGAGAGATAGGGCAAAAGCTGCCGGGCGACCAGGGGCAGACGGCGATAGGCGATGTCGAGTACCGACCACATGCCCTCTGGCAGATTCTCGCGCAGTTCGTCGCGCACCTCTTCCAGCGAGCGCGTGGCTGCCTCTGGAGCATAGACCCGGCCATGGATACTGCGGGCGGTGCCGAAGATGAGCTGAGCACCCAGCGGATAGCCGTCCAGCAGGGTACAGATTTCTCGCAGCAGACTCTGCTGATAGGCGTCTTCCATGTGAATACGCTCGGCCAGGCCGCTGCTGATGGCCAGTTCCTCAAATAACCTGAGCAGATCCTGGCTCGACATTTTGCCAACAGGGAATTCGTGCCAGCGACAGGAACCGCCTTCCAGGGCGGCTACCGTGGCGGGATTAAAACGCGAGGTCAGCAGGACCACGATTTCATCGGGTACGGAGCAGAGGAAACGATACCAGCTGCCGACCTCGGCGCGCTCCTGCACTTCCTCGAAGCTATCCAGCAGCAGCAAACAGGGCAGATGGCGGTTGCCCAGTACGCGTAAGGTATTCAGAACGATACGCTCACGCTGCTCAATATCGGAGCTGTGCATGGTCCTGGCAGGCATACGCAGCGCGTGAGCAATCTCTACCAGGGCATCGCCCAGCGATTTGCCGCCCTCCAGCGAGATGCCGATGATACCACCGGGAAAGCGTTCCTGGTAGCGCCTGACGACCTCAAAGGCCAGTTCGCTCTTGCCAATGCCAGCCGGCCCGGTCAGAGCGATATGGTGAATCCCTGGACGCAGGCGAGACTGCTTGCCATTGCCGTTTTGCCCATATCGATCACGCTGCTCAAGGCGTCCATAGGAAGCGTCGCCTTCGCCCACACTGTCAACCACGCGATCCAGCAGCTTGCTCAAAGCCTCGATCTCCTGCTCGCGTCCGACAAAGGTGGTGGTGGCGCCGAGATGGGCCAGGGGATGCTCATGCTCATCTGGCTCGTCGTCATCCGAAAGATCCAGAAAGGCCACCGGCCCTTCGTCCCCCTCGACCACGTGGCGATAGAGCACCGGCACAAACCAGCCATGCGCCTTTGAGAGCGGCAGCATGGCCTGACGTGCCCGCGCCAGGGCGCCCTCCAGCGTGCGCCCGTTCGCCAGGTCGTCATAGAAGTGATACATAAAGGTCGGACTGAGGTCGTCTTGCAGCGAGAAGGGCATGGCCACCACAGCCGACACCTGCGCGGCCAGCAGCGCGGTTGCCAGGGTAGCGTCAACCACCGTATGCCGCTTCTCCTCGGATCTGCCGCCGCTGGCAACCGTGGCCGTTTCGCAGGCCGAAAAAACCGCCAGGCGCACATCGCTGCTCACCAGCAGCTCGCGCAAGGTCTGCGTATCGATCAGACGGCTGCGCCCCTCGTCATCGCAAAAGCACAAATAGGTCTGAGGGCGCACATTCTTCAACGAGGCGGCGCAGGCATGACAGCGCTGAGCATTGACATCATTGAGTTCATCGCAATCATCAGAGGGACAGAGCCGCCCATACGCCCCATGCCCGTCGAAGTGAATGGCGTAGCAGGGCACCGGCGTCTCGCTATCATCAAAATTATTCACTCCCCCCACGGAAGTCAGATAGCGCACCAGTTCGTCAAAGGTCGGCGGCTCCAGGCGATCAATCAACAACAGCCCATCATCCACCAGACGCGCCAGGCCACGCTCCAGCGCCTCAAAACTGCGCTCCGTCTCCAATGTGGGACAATCGACAGGAGAAGCGCCAATATAGAGCAGGCGCATCGGCGCGTACACCGGCAGCGAACATCCCATGGAAAAATCCGAGCGCAGGATAGCACGAGTCAGCGTGAACACCCCTGAAGCCAGCAAAAAATGTTCATCGTTGTGCAGCAACTCCCAGGGATAGCGCACAAATTCCTCGCACCCCGGCCCAAAACACAGCGTCAACGCCACCGTCGCCCGTCGGCGTAAGGTTCGCTGGATGACACTCCGCAACATCGCCTGCACCGATTGCTCACTGCTGGCAAGCCGACTCTCCCCCGGCACTTCGGAACCGCATATGGCCAGAAAAAGCCTGTGCCCCACCTCGCGTAACTCTCGCTGGTCGCTCTCCAGATTGTTTAAACGCTTGAGCAATGCATTTAACTGTCTGGAAGTATACGGCGGAACAAAATTCCCGCTAACAAATCGCCCTGACCAGCTCCCCCGCACCTGTAGCTCAAAGGTCTCGTCTGCTCGTTTGTGAAACAGCAGGTTGAGTGTCTCTGCCATTGCCCGATAACTCTCTCATTCTTCCCTTGCCGGTAATTCTTCGTTGGCTTGCTCACAGAGAAAAGCTGTGCTCGTAAAATAACGGTTATGCTTCTTTTACCCGGAGCCAAACGTCGTCGTCATGGCGGGAAATTTGAAGCGTCTGAGATTTCTTCATTTCAGGCTGGATTGCTCAATATGCTGTTTATAAGTATACCATACCAGCACTGCATGATGCGAACAGCGTTGTCGCGTCCGATCAGAGGCTACAACATAAACCTGTATGCGTTTGAGATACCGGCAAAATCAATTAAGATGCGAAGCCATGATACAACATAAGGTCGCGCCATCTATCTTTGCCCGCTCAAGGACATGGAATTACGTCTGCGGTGTTCACATTCTGGCATGAGGCAGCGAGACAAGCATGCACTACATGCTTGCCTCGCTACAGCACACCACATTCTGCGCGCGTGGGTTTTCGCTGAATTCATCTCTGTCTGCATGACAAGGCGCTGACGGACGCTCATGGCCTACTCGCCCCAGTAGAGCTCCACCTTGCCAAAACGCACGGGATCGCCCACCTGAACGCCGGCGTTCTCCAGGGCTCTGGTCACGCCCATCTTCTCGATGGTGATCTGCAGACGATCCATGCTCTCGTCGCTCTCCTGATTGGTCATGGCCACCACGCGCTCAATGCGCCTGCCACGCACCACAAAGACGCCATTTTCTTTGCTCACCGTGAAGCTGTCTTCTGGCTGAGGACGCAGGACCGGTCCCTCCATGCCGGCCACCAGTTGCTCAGCGGCGCGCTCGGCCTCTTCGCGCTGAATCTCTTGCAGACGAGAGGCGACATACTGGATTAATTCCCTGGTGCCCTGGTGCGCGGCGGCTGAGATGGCGAAGGAGGCGTAACCGGCTGTCTCAGCCCGCGCCTGAAACGCTCCCCAGCGCTCCTGCGCTTCGGGCAGGTCGATCTTGTTAAAGGCGATGATCTGCGGACGCGTGGCCAGGTGCTCGTCGTACTCGCGCAATTCGTGGTTGATCGCCTCGAAGCTCTCCCATGGTTCACGCTCGTAGGAAGCCCCATCGACGACATGGATTAATAACCGGGTACGCCTGACATGGCGCAAAAATTCATGTCCCAGACCATGCCCCTCAGCCGCGCCTTCGATCAAACCGGGAATGTCCGCCAGCACAAAGCCAAACTCGTCGCCGATCTGGCCAACCTCAACCACGCCCAGGTTAGGCTCCAGAGTCGTAAAGGGATAATCGGCGATCTTGGGCCTGGCCGCCGTGACGACAGAAAGCAGGGTTGACTTCCCGGCGTTGGGATATCCCACCAGCCCGACATCGGCAATCAGGCGCAATTCCAGATTCAGCCAGCGCTCCTCTCCCGGTTCGCCGTTCTGGGATTCGCGCGGCGCCTGGTGCGTCGACGTGGCAAAATGCACGTTCCCCAGTCCGCCGCGCCCTCCACGCGCTACCATTATCTGCTGGCCCTCTTCTACCAGATCCGCGATCAATTCCTGCGTATCCGCATCGCGCACTATCGTACCACATGGTACCTTGAGCACAATATCCTCACCCTTCGCGCCGTGCATCTTCTGACGCGCCCCGGCTTCGCCAACACCCGCCTTGAAATGCTGGCGATAACGGTAATCAACCAGCGTATTCAGATTCGCGGTGGCCTCCATGTAAATGCTACCGCCGCGTCCTCCATCGCCCCCATCCGGCCCGCCGAACGGCGCGAACTTCTCGCGACGAAAGTGAATCGATCCATTCCCCCCATCGCCAGCTTTGACAAAGATTTTTGTATGGTCGTAAAACATGTCTTCTATCACATTTCTGAAAAAGCCAACAAGCTACCATGATAACGTGTTCTCATTATGAAGCGAATAGGAGTATACCATACTCCACGCCTGTAAGCTAGCACTACCAGAAATTTCAGGCAGAGTTTCCCGGCCTTGCCCCACGCCTAAGCTATTCTGCGGAATTTCTCCTCAGAAAGGCTCACATTTCTTGCAAGTTGGTGTATACTTGTGGCATAGGTCCAGAGGCATTGCAAGATTGAGAAATTGATCTTTCCATATCACACAGGCATGTGTCTTCAACTGGCATACCACATAATAACATCGGCATGTTTCTATATTTAATTGGCCTGTTGAGGATACCTGCGATCCAAGGAAGCAGGACAGGCTATGCTCAACGCAACCTCTCTCAACGCGGTGAACAACTCTCGCTTCTCATCGCGTTTTGTGAAGCCACTCTACCAGTCATACAGTTTTGCCAATCTCCCCGCGACAATTCAGTATTTGCTCACCGGCCACGGCTCCAGCGCGCTGCCCATGGATGTTTTCGGCCCGTTGCCCACACGTTACAATAAGGTCGTGCTGCTTTTTGTCGATGCCTTTGGCTGGCGCTTCTTCAGTCAGTTCGCTGATCGCTTTCCCCTGCTCAAAACTATTCTCCAGCAGGGCGCGGTTTCCAAGCTCACATCACAGTTTCCTTCCGCGACGGCTGCGCATGTGACATGCATGAATACGGGACTCAATGTGGCGCAGAGCGGGGTTTATGAATGGTATTACTACGAGCCACTGGTGGATGCGATTATTTCTCCCTTGCGCTTTTCCTATGGAGGAGATGCGCAACAAAATACGCTCAGAACCTCCGGCCTGCCCCCCGAAGCTTTCTATCCATCGCGCACGCTGCACCAGACTTTGCACACTTTTGGCGTCCAGAGCCATGTCTTCCAGCCGGTGGCCAATACACATTCCAGCTATTCCAATACGATCTTTCGCGGCACTACGTCACGCACGCCCTTCCGCACGCTGGAACAGGCTCTCGACCAGTTGACCACACGCGTACTGACCAAAGAGGAGAGTCCGGCTTTTTATTTGCTCTATTATGACACTATTGATACAACCAGCCACACAGGCGGCCCCGGCTCGCCGGAGGTGGCGGACGAGCTGAAGTATCTTTTTCAGGCGCTCGAACAACGCCTCTACCAGAAGTTGCGCCAGCTCACCGGGGATACGCTGCTGATGATTACCGCTGATCATGGACAGACTGAAGTTTCCCCCGCTACGACGTGGTACCTCAACCGCGAACTCCCCACGTTCACCCGCTACCTACGCACCAATCAGGCTGGCGCTCCCCTGGCGCCGGCTGGCTCAGCGCGCGATATGTTTCTGTATGTCAAAGACGAGATGCTCGACGAGGCTATTGACGGTCTGCAACACGCGCTGACCGGTCGCGCGGAGGTCTATGCGACCCGGGATCTCATTCGGCAAAATCTCTTCGGCTCGCCTGAACCCTCTCATGCCTTTCTCTCGCGCGTGGGCAATGTGGCGATCCTGCCATATGAGCACGAAACGATCTGGTGGTTCGAGCAGGGCCGCTTCGCTATGCGCTTCCAGGGCCACCACGGCGGCCTGACCCCTGCGGAGATGGAGATTCCGCTCCTGCTGCTGCCACTCTAGGGGAGCAAGCAGCGCACCGGGATGCGCTGCTTGCTCTCTGGATGTCTATTCGTAGCGCAGGACGCTCAGCGGGCGCACGCGCACTGAGCCCCAGGCGACGAGGAGAGCGGTGACAACTGCCAGGAGGGCGGAACCGACCAGGAGGCCGATGACGACAAGGCCATTGACCGAGAAGTTTGCCTTGAAGGCGAGCTGACCAAGCAGGCTGGTGACGAAGGTGACGAGCAAGAGAGCCAGCAAAGCCCCCAGACCGCCGATGATGGCGTTCTCTATCAACACTTCGCCCAGGACGGTGCTACTGGTATAGCCTACCGATTTGAGGATGCCCAGTTCACGCCTGCGCTCAAGCATGGCCAGCGCGACCGCGTTGGCGATGATGATCACTCCGGCCAGCAGGGAAAGGCTGGCAATCAGCACCAGTACCAGCACAATATCGTTGAGGTAGCGATCTATATAATCGCCGATGTCAGCCAGGTTGAAGGATTGCGAGTGTGGAGCAATCTGCCCGATTCTGACGAGCGCCTGCTTGATCTGTGCAGGATCAATTTTGAAGGAGAAGTTACTCTGGAGCACTCCGCCGGGACTCAGGGCCATTACGGTGCTCTTTGTGCCATAAAGCGCTCCCCCTCCGCCAGCAAAGCCACCCTGACGATAGACCCCGACGACGGTCAGGGTGACGCTCTGTGTGCCATCATAACTGGTGACGGTCAGCGTGCTGCCAACCCCCAGATGACCCTTGAGCGGAGCTTGCGCGATGAGTATGGAGGGGATGATGATGTTGTTGGTGCTGGCATCGCTGGAGTTGAGGTCGCGTCCGGCGGTGATGGTGCCGTTGGACTGGCTGAGCGGTGAGCCGCCACTGGCTACATCATAGCCGTTGATACTACTCAACAAGCCGAGCACGCCCAGGCGCCCCAGCGTATTCCTGCCGGGATACTCCGGCGTCCCTTGCAGAATCTGCGCGATAGGCTGACCATTAATGGCGGCTGGAGCCATTTGCGCGCTATAGCTCTGCTGATACTTTTTGAGGCCGGGGATACTGCTGGCGTTCGCCTGCAAGGCGCTGGCCTCTCCGGCACTGGCCGAGGTGAGGACATTAAAGGGCAAGACGTTTGAAAGCGAGTTGTTGACCAGATCGCGCACGTTCTGTCCCAGCACCAGGATCAGACCGATGGTGAAGATGCCGACAAAGAGCGCCAGCAGGGTCGTGGTTGTGCGCGCTCGCTGGCGTCCAATGTTGCGCAGGGCCATGCGCGTGTTGGCCTTCCATGTGCGCGGCAACAGGACAATCACAAAACCCAGCAGACTCAGGACCAGCAGGAGGAAGCCAAAGGTGGGCAGGACGAGGGCAATCAGCGCGGAGACGATCACGCTGCCTACGACCAGCAGCACAAATTTGACGCTGAAGCGCTCGGGCACGGGCAGCAAGCTCACCAGGTAGGCCACCAGGGTAAAGAAAGCGCTGAGCAGCAGCAGGAAGACAAAGGTGCCGTAGACCGCGCCAATGCCCAGGCCCACGTCATTCAGGATCAGGACCGCCATTACACAGAAGAGGACCGAGAGTATCAGCAGCAGTCCGATGGTCAGGGCGATGTTGCCTGCGCGCCTGTTTTCCGGGAGATCGCGAATGACGCTCAAAGGTCGAATATTGGCTGACTGCACGATGGGCATCAGACCAAAGATCAGGGCGGTACAAAGACCTATCAGCACGCCGGCGCCGACAATCTGCCAATCGAGCAAGAAAGGAATGGTCAGACTAAAGACCTGCTCGATGACATTGCGCACCACGTAGCTGATGCCAACGGCGGCCAGCGAACCCAGCACGCCACCGATCAGACCCAGCAAACCCGCCTCCAGACCGAACAACAGGTAGAGGTCCATACGCCGGTAGCCGGTCGTTTTGAGCATGGCAATTTCGACCTTGCGCCGCGAAAGCAAGACTTGCATGGTATTGACAATGCCCACACCACCGATCAAAAGCGCCAGCAGACCGGCGATTTCCAGGAACTTCTTGATCGTATCACTCACATTCTGGGTGGACTGCAAGGCCTGGGCCGCTGTCTGTACCGTCGCCAGGGGAAACTGACTGGTGATCTGCTGCACCGCCGCGTTGGTCTGCGCATCTCCAGCGGTGGTAACCTCGATGGTCGAAAAGGTCACTGGCGTCTGCGGAAAAGTCTGTTGATAAAACGAACGCGCCACCAGCACCACGCTGGAGTTCTGCGCCAGCGCCCCGGAGTCGGTCACAATACCCGCGACCTTGACCGTCAAAAGCTGTGCCGCCTGCTGACCCTGCGCCAGGTGCAGCACCAGGGAATCCCCAATCCGCTTATGAAAGGTATCGGCCAGTTCCTGGTCAATAATCGCCTGGTTGCCGGTCAGCAACGAGGAGATGCGGCCATCAGCCGGCTGCGTAAAAACCGGCGAGGTGACGACGGGAAAGGTCGCCGGATCAACCACCAGCACACTGAAGCTATTGGTCAGGCTGACATTGGTATCAAACGAACCGCTCAGCGTAGTCAGCGCGGTATAGTTGGTAATCGCGCCACTACTCTTCAGTTGGTCAAAGAAACTCAGGTCGCTCTGGGTAAAGGCGCGAGAACCCACGCCCGTCGAGACATTGATATCTCCGCCATTGGCATCGCGCACATTGGCGGTCATGGCGCTGTTAATCATCAGACCGACCAGTTGCAGCGCGACAATCGCCATCACACCGACGCCGACGCAGAAACAGGCCAGCACAGTCCGCTGTCCCCCGCGAAAAAGCGAGCGGGTGGTGTAATTGAAGTACATCGAGATCTTCATTTGGTAATGCTCCCACCGCTGGCATCAATTTCCGCGACCTGCCCATCGACAATGCGAATCGCCCGGTCCGCGTGTGAAGCGACCACGGGATCATGCGTGGCGATGATAAAGGTCTTGCCGGTCTGCTCCCGCAAATAGGCAATGAGTTTCAGCACATTCTCGCCATTTTTGGCGTCCAGATTACCAGTCGGTTCATCGGCGATGACAAAGGCCGGATCGGTCGCCAGCGCCCGCGCAATGGCCACGCGCTGCTGCTCACCACCCGACAACTGGTTGGGCCGGTGCGAAAGCCGATGCGACAGACCAACCAGGCCCAGCAGTTCTTTCGCGCGCGCCGCAGGCGATCCCTTGTGCTTACCCACGTACAGCGGTACTTCAACATTCTCCTGCGCGGTCAGAGTTGGGATCAGGTTAAAGGCCTGGAAAACCATGCCGATCTTGCTATTGCGCACCTCCGCCAGGCGTCCCTCGCTCATGCGCGTGATATCCACGCCGTCGATCAAGACCTGGCCGGTGCTGGGATTGTCCAATCCGGCAATAATGCCCAGCAAGGTGCTCTTTCCCGATCCCGAAGGACCAACAATTGAGACAAATTCACCGCTCATAATCTGAAAACTGATCCCCTTGAGAATGTCTATATGCTCACGTCCCAGGGGCAAGATTTTGGTAATCTCTCGCACATCCATCACCACACGCCGCTCAGGACTGCTCACCGCAATCTCCTGCTGGCCTGCCTGTCCTACTGCTGCCTGTTGTTCCATTTAAAAAACTCCTTTGCCTGCCAGAAGTCCCCGGCCAGGCACGCTTCTGATACACCAATCTGTCCTGACCGCCGGGTGCCTGTCTACACCCGGACAACCAGCTCATTGCCATAGCATCTTTTTTACATTACACACTATCCTACTTTTTGTTATAACGTATTTCCTGGCATCCCATCCCAAACCCACTCGTTTATAGCAATACGCAATAGAATAATTAACATATTGTTATATTTTTGTCAAGGGGTAAGCAACTTTTCAGCCGTTTGTGGGAGGACGAAACATCCAGGACTCGTTGAGCATTATTTATGCTGACTATCTTAATAGCAAATTTGGGTAAAAAGGAGGGAGTCTCAAACGCCAGCCTGGCCAGATGCCGAAAGTCATACCCGTATCAACCAACTGGGCGTGAGGATATGCAAGTGAGAGGGACTGTGCTATACTGCTGAAAAATATCAGCACTTTCAGGAGCCTTGCAGAGCACGATGTCCAGTGAGGTTGCTGCGCCTGCGCGAACGCTTCCACGGTCCTGACTCCCGGCATTCCCATCGGCAGTGGCGCGCCCTCTGGCGAAGGTTGGTCCAGGTGCTCACACTAGAAGAAGGGGAGGCTTCCAAGGCGGATCGAGCAGAAACAGGCCGCTTCACCCCTGCGAGACGACAGGGGCAACTGTTGAGGTAGAGAAGCGCGCAAAGAAGGCAGCTCAGCTTACGACCCGCCCGATCAGCCCTGGGAGGCGGCGGAAATGTGCTTCTTTGCGCCCGGCGCAGATGATAGCCTGTATCCTTGCCGTAAATTCAGTGTACTTCGCTCTTTTATACGACGAGCGTACTCGTTCATTTCTTAATCATAGATAATTAGTGAGGGGAAACAACACCTATGCGTCGAGGAACACTTTTACTCCTCTTGTTTATCATTCTCCTGGCCGCGGCTGCCGGCTATGCCGTGTGGCCGACCACTCCGGGCATCCACCTGTGGGGCATCAACAACCCCCTGGCCTTCCACGAAGGGCTTGACCTCCAGGGCGGTGTCAGCGTGCAACTGGAGCCGACCGGTTATGATCCGAAAATCAGCCAGTCGGACCTGCAAGACAGCGTGGCCACGGCTGAAAGTCAGATCGCCCAGCGCGTGAGCGGCGGCCTGGGGGTGAATGATGCGACCATCCGCCTGCAAACAGTCAATGGCAAGCCCGGTCTGCTGGTCGAACTGCCCGGTCTGAACAGCGGCGACCAGCAAGCCGCTATCAACTCCCTGACCCACAGCGGTAAGCTGGAGTTCTGGTCGACCGGCCCTAATCCCGTAGATAATGGCGCAAGCTTCGACCCCAGCCAGTACACCACCTATAACAACAACAGCACCAAAGCTCCATTTACCGGCTCTGATCTGGACCCCAGCAAGGTCGCCGTTGGCAGTGACGATGCCGGACGCCCTCAGATCAACTTCGCCATGAACAGCGGGGCAACCGCGAAATTCTGTACGTTTACGCAGACGAACGTAGGCCAGTATCTGTCGGTGACGCTTGACCGCAAGGTGATCGAGTCGGCAGTCATCCAGAGCGCCATCTGTGGCGCCGGTGAAATTACCGGTCAGTTCACCCAGGCCGACGCCCAGAATATCGTAACCCTCCTGCGCTATGGCGCTCTGCCAGTTTCCTTCACCGTGGCCAGCCAGCAAACCGTGGGCGCTACCCTGGGCGCTGACTCCGTGCAGAAGAGCCTGCTGGCCGCTGCTATCGGCCTGGGCATCGTTATCCTTTTCATGTTGATCTACTATCGCCTGCCAGGACTGCTGGCCGACCTCGCGCTGCTGCTCTATTCAGCTGTCACGCTGGCCATCTTTAAGTTAATCGGCGTCACGCTTTCGCTGGCAGGTATCGCCGGCTTTATCCTCTCCGTCGGTATGGCCGTGGACGCGAACGTGCTGATTTTTGAACGCGTCAAGGAGGAGCTACGAGCAGGTAGATTGCTCTCTTCGGCAATCGATATAGGCTGGAAGCGCGCCTGGCCGTCGATCCGCGACTCCAACGCTTCGACTATGTTGACCTGCTGCGTGCTTTACTTCTTCGGTAGTAACTTTGGCGCGACCCTGATCGTCGGTTTTGCCACGACCCTCTTCCTGGGTGTCGCCATCAGCCTGTTCACCGCCGTTGTGGTAACACGCACCTTCCTGAATCTCCTGGTGCCAACCGGCATCATCAATCATCCCTGGTGGTTCGGACTGCCCAGAGGCGCCATCGCTTCGGCCAATGCTAGCCGCTCCCGGCGCGCGAGCACGGCAGTCGAAGGCAATGCTGTAAGAGGAGAAAGCCGTGTTTAATCTTGTAGGAAAACGTTACCTGTTCCTGATCATTTCACTGATCGTGATTATCCCTGGTACCATTTCGCTGATCTGGAAAGGCTTCGATGTCGGCATTGACTTCTCCGCCGGTAGCTCGCTCCAGTTCCGCCCATCTCAGCATGTGACCAGCACTCAGGCGGTCCGCGATCTGCTTGAGCCGCTCGGACTTAAAGATGTTCAGGTCAATATCGGTAACGATGCCACCACCAAGGGCACCCAGGTGGCCTGGATTCGTCTGAATACGAATATCGACGATACCGTTAAAAGCGCGATTACCAAAGCGCTGACGGATAAATATGGTTCTTCCGTCACTGTTACTTTCGATCCGCTGTCCCTCACCCCTCCTGGCGGTGGCAAGGCGCAGACGGTGATGCTGGTGACGGTGGCCAACAAAACCAGTGGCTTCGTTTTCAAGGCCAGCGACCTGGAAAGCTTGCTGAGCAAACTGCCGAAAACCACCGATGTGAACGCGCCTGCGGCCACCCCAACGGCCACGGCGACTACCAATACGTCGCCCGCGCTGACGCCAACTCCTAACGCCACCGCGACCGCTGTGGCCAATGCGACCGCTACAGTCCAGGCCAATGCGACCGCCACGGCCAGCGCTCAAGCCTCGGCTACGGCTACCGCCCAGGGCACTGCTACCGCGACCAGCACGGCCACGCCGGCCCCGACGGCCACAGCTACGGCTACGGCTACCGCCAATCCGAACGCGACGATTACGGTGAAGGTGGACCATGTTGAGGTTGGCCAGACGACCGACACGATTAATATTCTGACCACCACCACGACAACCATCACGACCACGCGCCAGATCCAGGCAGCGTTCCTGAATCACTCAGGGAACTACCTGTACACGATGAACAACGCTTCTGTTTCATCGGCGGTGGCCGCCGCGACGATCACTAACTCGATCCTGGCGGTCGTGGCTGCTTCAGTCCTGATCCTGCTCTACATCTGGTTCGCCTTCCGCAAGGTGACTCGGCCCTGGCGCTATGGTCTGTGCGCTAT
>DASZXF010001012.1:0-1571 GCA_035546055.1 Ktedonobacteraceae bacterium | reverse complement strand
CCTTATACGCCGCAGGATGTGCTGCGTCTGCGTGGGTCGCTGCGGATCGAGTATACGCTGGCTCGCCTGGGCGCGGAACGACTGTGGGAACTGCTGCACAGCGAACCGTTTATTCCCGCCCTGGGGGCACTGACCGGCAATCAGGCGGTGCAACAGGTGCGCGCGGGTCTGAAGGCGATCTATTTGAGTGGCTGGCAGGTGGCGGCGGATGCCAATCTGGCCGGGCAGATGTATCCTGACCAGAGTTTGTACCCCGCCAATAGCGTACCAGAGGTGGTGAGAAGGATCAACCAGGCTCTCCAGCGCGCGGACCAGATTCAGCACAGCGAGGGTACGGGCGAGATCTACTGGTTCGCGCCCATTGTGGCCGATGGCGAGGCCGGCTTTGGCGGTCCGTTGAATGTTTTTGAAATGATGAAAGCCATGATCGAAGCTGGCGCGGCAGGGGTCCATTTTGAAGATCAGCTCTCGTCAGAAAAGAAATGCGGACATATGGGCGGCAAGGTGCTGATTCCCACACAGAACGCGGTCAAAAACCTCGTCGCCGCGCGCCTGGCCGCCGATGTAATGGGCGTGCCCACCCTGCTGATTGCGCGTACTGATGCCAACGGCGCGCACCTGCTGACCAGTGACATTGATCCCGCCGACCACACCTTTCTGACCGGCGAGCGCACCGTTGAGGGCTTTTTCGCCATACACGGAGGTCTGGACGTGGCCATCGCGCGCGGTCTGGCCTATGCTCCCTACGCCGATCTGGTCTGGTGCGAAACCGCCGAGCCAGATATCGCGGAGGCGCGGCGCTTCGCGGAGGCTATTCACGCGCGCTATCCCGGCAAGCTACTGGCCTATAACTGCTCACCCTCCTTCAACTGGCGCAAAAAGCTGGACGAAGCGACTATCGCGCGTTTCCAACAGGAATTGAGCGAAATGGGCTATGCATTCCAGTTCGTCACCCTGGCCGGCTTCCATGCCTTGAATTCCAGTATGTTTGAGCTGGCGCTGAACTACCGCGATCACGGCATGGCGGCTTATTCTGAACTCCAGCAGGCCGAGTTTGCTCTGGAAGCTCACGGCTACAGCGCGACTCGCCACCAGCGCGAAGTGGGCACCGGCTACTTCGACGAGGTGGCTCAGGTTATCGCCGGCGGCGCCTCTTCGACTACCGCGCTGGCGGGTTCGACCGAAGTGGAGCAGTTCCACTAATCCTTTCTTACGCGATATATCGCGCCCTGCTCGCGCCTGCGGCGCTCGACATTTGAAATGTTGTGTATGCGCTTTTTGCGGCTGGAAGCCGCAAAAAGCGCATACAAAACATTTCATGAAAAGCGGCTTGCGGACTGCAAGGGAGGATGGAAAGTCCGAGGAGCAAGGCAGTGAGGAGCAGAGCAGTTGCAATTCAAGCCTGCGGACTGCAAGGGAGGATGGAAAGTCCGAGGAGCAGGGCAGTGAGGAGCAGAGCAGTTGCAATTCAAGCCTGCGGACTGCAAGGGAGGATGGAAAGTCCGAGGAGCAGGGCAGTGAGAAGCAGAGCAGTTGCAATTCAAGCCTGCGGACTGCAAGGGAGGATGGAA
>DASZXF010001011.1:0-4778 GCA_035546055.1 Ktedonobacteraceae bacterium | reverse complement strand
GAAAACGCTGTCCGCCAAACCCTCCGCCCAGCCGACACACGAGGAAGATCCGCTTCACCTGGACCGCAATATATCGGCAGGCCACGCTTCCCTGACCCTGCTCAGAGCGGATATCACGGCGGTACCGAGCGTTGGCCCCGCCGTGGCGGCGAAGTTGCACAGCCTGGGACTGCGCACCATGCGCGATCTGCTTTTCTATTTCCCGCGCCAGCACCTCAACTATAGCAAGCTGACCAAAATCGCGGATATTCCCTTTCAGGAGGTCACGACCACCATTGGCTTGATCTGGGAGGTGAAGACGCAGCGCATGAACAGCGGGCGCACCCGCACCATTGCCTCCATCGGCGATGAAACCGGGCGCCTCAATGTGAGCTGGTTCAACCAGGGCTATCTGCAAAAGCAACTCGGCACCGCCAAAGGTCAATGGCTGGTCGTGACCGGCGTAAAGCAGCGCTTTGGCAACAAGGTCGAGTTTACCGTGCGCAGCCATGAATTACCGGAACAGAGCGAAGCGCTCAACACCGGTCGCCTGGTACCCGTCTATCCTCTGACCGAAGGACTGAATGCCAAAGCGCTGCGCCGCTATACCAAGTGGGCGGTTGACCATTACGCTCAGGCTATCCCTGAGCACCTGCCTGCCTGGCTGCGCTCCACCGGTCGGCTGATTCCCCTGCCGGAAGCGGTGGCGCAGATTCACTATCCCGACAGTGAAACCGACCTGGAACGAGCGCGCCGTCGCCTGGCCTTTGATGAGCTTTTCCTGATTCAACTGGGTATGCAGGAGCGCCGCACACGCTGGCAACGCGAGGCTCCCCAGGGCAACGCGTTCCACATTGATCTGGCAAAAATCTTTCTGGATGCCGGGCAACTCCCGGCCATCCCCGGCGAAGCTCCGGCTCCCACGCAGGACGAGGAGAACGCTCTGGGCTCTACCCTCTGGTCAACCATCGCGACCGATCAGCCCTTTGAAGCCACACTGCCCTTTCGCTTTACCGAGGCGCAGCGCCGCGTGATTCAAGAAATCTTCGGCGACCTGGCCAGGAGTCGCCCCATGAGCCGCCTGCTCCAGGGCGATGTCGGCGCCGGTAAAACCGCCGTGGCCGCCGCTACCCTCCTGCTGGCCGCGCTCAATGGCTTTCAGGGCGCGATTATGGCCCCGACCGAATTGCTGGCCGAACAGCACGCCCGCAGCATCAGCGCCATGCTGGCCCCCTTTGGCATTAAAACCGTGCTCCTGACCGGCAGCCTTAAAGCTCGTGAGCGCACCCTGGGCAAGCAAGCGTTGGAAAGCGGCGAAGCCCTGGTCGCCATCGGCACCCACGCCCTGATTCAAGATGATGTGCTTTTCCGCCGCCTGGGCCTGGTGATTATCGACGAACAGCACCGCTTCGGCGTGGAACAGCGCGATGCCCTGCGCAAAAAGGGCTATCATCCGCACATGCTGGTCATGACCGCCACGCCGATTCCTCGCACCCTGGCTCTGACCCTCTACGGCGATCTGGATGTCTCGGTAATCGATCAGCTCCCTCCCGGTCGCCAGAAGATCATCACTCGCTGGCGCTCAGGCCAGCGACGCAACGAGGCCAATTATCTCATCGCCCAGCAGATCGCCGAGGGACGCCAGGCCTTCATCATCTGTCCGCTGATCGAAGAATCGGAAAGTCTGGCCGCCAAAGCCGCCACGGTCGAATACGAACGCCTGAGCAAAGAGGTCTTCCCCAAACTGCGCCTCGGACTGCTCCACGGCGGCATGAAACCCGCCGAAAAGGATCAGATCATGCGCGATTTCCGCGATCATAAGCTGGATATCCTGGTGGCAACCTCGGTCATCGAGGTTGGCATCGATGTTCCTAACGCGACCGTCATGGTCATCGAGGACGCCGACCGCTTCGGCCTCTCCCAGCTACACCAGTTTCGGGGACGCGTTGGACGTGGCAAACACCAGTCCTACTGCTATGTCCTGAGCGCGGACGCCAGCCTCCAGGCCCAGGATCGCCTGGTCGTCTTTGAACAGACCGACGACGGCTTTAAACTCTCCGAACATGACCTGCGCCTGCGCGGTCCCGGCGACTTCATCGGTGTACGCCAGAGCGGCATGCCCGAACTCAAGGTGGCCGATCTCAACGATGTCGCCCTGATCGAAACCGCCCGCGACCTGGCCACGCAGATCTGGGAGATTGATCCCTACCTGCGCAAAACCGAGCACGCCGCGCTGCGCGAGCGTATGCACCTCTTCTGGCAGGACTTCATGGCGCATTAAGCCCGGCAGAAGAAGCAGAGCGCTGTCCCAAAAAGCCCGGGAGAATCGTTCTCTCTTCAGGTGCCCCGCTGCGCAAGGCCGGTCCTTGCGGGGCACCCCAAAAATAAAAGAATGATCGTTCTATTCTCAAGCGAACTATTGTACCTTTACAGGAGAAGAAATTTCTACCGACTCGCCCAGACCTTAACGAAAATCATAGGATTTTTTCCCAGGAGTACTCCAAATCAGCAGGGTTTTCCTGTATAATAGAAGTATCGTTCACGTTCACCAATAAACCGAGAGCAGATGCGTTCTGGCAACAGGGACAGAGTACCAGGACGCCGTTTCGCGCATTTCCGACAGAGAACAGTCAATCCATACTCTGAACAACCATGGCAGGTTCTTTCAAAGAGCGAAAGATACGGAGGTATCATGAGTTTGCGCTACTCCAACGATATTGTCTCTCAAGCAAGCATTGAGCAATTTTTGCAGGTGCTGGCAATGACGTTCCAGCAACCAAGCAATCTCTACCTGACCGGGGACGCCGTGCTGGTCCACCTGGGCCTGCGCGCCAGTACATCTACTACCCTGGGCCTGGTGGTCGAGGCAGCCGACGAAGAACAGATGATGAACGCAATTAAGCACTGCGCCGAACGCGTTCACCTGACCGCCGTCTTCACCTCCCCCGAAGATTTTATCCCTATCCCCTGGACCTGGCAGGACCATGCTCCATATGTCGGTCCATATGGATACATCGATGTATTTTATTTTGATTACATCAGCCTGGCCTTGAGCAAGATCGCGCAGGGCAGCGAGCAGGACTTGAACGATGTCTGGTTGCTGGTGCGCCAGCGCTTGCTTTCGCTGCACGATCTGGATAACGCCTACCTGGAAATTCAGCCGCGCATGGGCCGCAAGCCATATGATCATGTGCAGCCGCAGCAGTTCGCCCAGCGCTACTCCCAGGTGCGCAAGTGGCTCCAGCGGAATACCTGATTGGTCAGAGCCAGAACATCTGCTACCTTTTGTATCTGCTCCACAAAGGCTTCAGCAAAGAACTGTTCTCTGGTCATGGTATAAAAAGTGGCGAGCCGCAGCTTTCCTGCGCTCGCCTTTCTTTTGCCTCTATGCGCTGCTCACATCCCGTTTTTGCCGGACGCGCTCGCCAGTTCTGGCAACTCCACTCCCGGCAAAACCTCCGCCGGCGCGACCTCTGGCCGCTGAGCAGGCGCTTCGCCCTTCTGCTTCGGACGCCTGACTTTGAGGTATTCCGCGATGTAGTAGGAGCCAAGTACGAAGACCGCCGCCAGTACCTGAGCAACCAGACCTTCAAGGTTGGGGAAGACGGCGAACCACAGGCCCATCCAGTCGGGAATGGGCAGGGGAAGACTGGTGACGGTCAGCCAGCCGGCCAGTTGCATCTCCTGAACCTCTTCGCCAACCATCACCACCAGCACCGCGCCCAGCATGACGCCGGTCAAGATCAACATCTTTTTATATGGCAGACGATGATGCGCGAAGAAGGTCAGCGCGCCCACGATGCCGGTCAGCACCAGTCCAATCGCCACGCCCTCCAGCACAGTCACGGAACCAACCTGGAGGCGAATGCTCTGCAAGAACAGCACCACCTCAAAACCCTCGCGATACATGGCGGTCAGACCCAGCAGCACCAGTCCCCACATAGTACGCGAACGCTCACCCTCCGCCGCGCTTTTCATCAGATTTTTCTTGCGCCGATTGTGAAACGAGATCCAGCCGGTCCAGTAAATCTTGTGGAAGAACCAGTTCATGATGACCAGCAGGACGACAATGGCCAGCAGACCGGTCGCGGCCTGAATAGCCAGGGCCGGAGCATTAATTTTGCTCAGCACGGCGATAGCAACAAACCACGTGGCAATGGTCGCCAGAAAGCCCAGACCAGCTCCCGCCGCGATAGGCCGCCGATACGATTGATTGGAACCCATCATGCTGGCGGTGATAGCGGCCAGCACCAGAATACACTC
Source organism: Ktedonobacteraceae bacterium (assembly GCA_035546055.1). Lineage (GTDB taxonomy): Bacteria > Chloroflexota > Ktedonobacteria > Ktedonobacterales > Ktedonobacteraceae > Paraktedonobacter. Next base: position 536 of record DASZXF010001011.1, on the reverse strand, counting down.
CAGCCCTTCGCGAAAGACCAGAATACCCGTATCGAGAATCGCCGCGTTATGATTCAGATGAGCAGCGGTGGGATCAGGATTGCCGGAAGCTGTAATGCCCTGCCAGACAAGCACTCCGGCAACACAGAGGACGGCAACAGCAAGGAGAGAACGCAAGCCAATCTGGACCGGCCTGGCGAGTGTCTTGCCAAACATATGCTACTAAGACCTTTCCAACAAGGATGTATACAGCGAGAGAAGAACGCTTCTTTCTGCACCCCGTTCTCCCCGAGCTTGAAAAAAGAGAGAGCGAGCAAACTTCCTTTTTCTACCGTGAAGCTGCTAGCGCGCCAACCACCTAATACCTAGCGGTCTACTAGGATATTAGCACGCCCTAACGTTTATTGTCAAGATCATAACACTGAGAAACGGCTGAGAAATAGCGAGCATTTCCGCTTGCCGCGAGCTTGTGGAGATGGAAACACCTCCAGGACGTTCCCAACGAGATCACATGCGATCTCGTTGGGAACGTCCTGGTTGACTCCTCGTCGCTGCGC
>DASZXF010001010.1:0-1518 GCA_035546055.1 Ktedonobacteraceae bacterium | reverse complement strand
CCGGTCCATATGTCTTGCTCCTCTCAGCGAAAACCCCCACAGCCCTGGAGCAGATGACGGCTCGCTTTACCCGGCATATGGCCGGGCATCCCGAACTGGACCTGGCAGATGTGGCCGCGACTCTGCAAATGGGGCGCAGCGTCTTTCCCTACCGGCGCTTTCTGGTCGCTCAGAACAGCCAGGAAATCCAGGATGCCGGAGAAGATTGGATCAGTGGGGAACAACATCAGCGGGATCAGCCAGTAGCCTTTCTCTTCCCCGGACAGGGCAGTCTGCTTGTCGGGAGAGGCGCGGAACTCTATCAGAGCGAGCCAGTTTTTCGCCAGACATTCAACCGCTGCGCGGAGATTTTGCGTCCCTACCTGGACCTGGATATCCATATGTTGCTCCATCCACCCTCTGAGCGCAAAGCGCAGATCGAGGAGTTGTGGCAAGAGACCGCGTGCGCGCAACCGTTGCAGTTCGTCCTGAGTTACGCTCTTGCTCAACTCTGGCAGCAGCGGGGCGTTTGTCCCCAGATGATGCTGGGCCATAGCCTGGGAGAGTACGTCGCGGCCTGCCTGGCTGGCGTTTTTTCTCTTGAAGATGCGCTCCGTTTAATTGCCTGCCGGGGGGCATTAATGCAAAAGATGCCCGTAGGAGCGATGCTCAGTGTCGCGCTCTCCCCAGAGGCGACGCAGGAACGCCTGATGCCAGGATTAGAAATCGCAGCGCTGAATGGAGAAGAACTCACAGTCGTCTCCGGTCCACGCGCACTTGTGGAGGAATGGCGCCGCCAACTCGGTGCCGAGAACATCGTCTGCCAGCCATTGCATGTCACGCGAGCATTTCACTCTGCTCTGCTCGATCCGATGCTTCCTCCGTTTCTGCAAGAAATGCGCCAGATCAAACTGCATGAGCCGCGTATTCCCTATATTTCCAATCTCAGCGGAACCTGGATTACTGCCAGCCAGGCTACCGATCCAGGATACTGGGGTGAACAATTGCGTAAACCAGTACAATTTCTGCGTGGTCTTCAGACCTTGCAGGAAATGCCCCCGGCAGCTCTACTGGAAGTCGGACCGGGCACCAGTCTTACCGGTCTGGCCCGCCGCTATCAGCAAAGAACGCAAAGCACCAGGCGTCCCGCGCTGGTGGCCAGCATGCCTCATCCCAAAGACACCCGCCATGAACGCGCCGTCCTGCTGGAAGCGGCTGGACAACTCTGGCTGGCTGGTGTCTCTCTCAAATGGGAGGAGTTCGCGGGTTCACAATGGCAACGGGTCTGTCTGCCCACCTATCCCTTTGAGCGTCATGCTTTCTGGCATAAAGCTGGAGCCTCTCATTCTCAGACAGCAAGGCAGACACCTCCAGGCCAGGCATCACCTCTCTCCTTGCGCGAGGCCACCCCTATCCAACTTTCGGAAGAGAGCGGGCAGACAGAGATTTCTTACGCCTCTCAAATTGAAGAAATCATAGCCGCCGTTTGGAGCGACCTGATCGGCGTTTCACCTGTTGAACGGGATGCCGATTTCTTTG
>DASZXF010001009.1:0-7929 GCA_035546055.1 Ktedonobacteraceae bacterium | reverse complement strand
ACAATCGTGGCCGACGCTGCTCTAATAGTGCCGGGTGAACCCAAAAACAAAAGCAGGGTGCCAACTATCAGCAAGCACACCAGCAGAATATAGCGGCGAGGAATACGGAATAGCCAGTTCATATGCTTTCCTTGCATGCATTTTCTCCTTGTGAGACAGTCCCGCGAAAAGCGCCAGAGCACTCCCCGCAGACGAATTACGACTGAACAAGCGCAACTCTATACGATCCTTGCTCATAACATAACAAGCTCTGTAGTTTAGTATACCTTATGCAGTAGCAGCAGGACAAGTGAAGTAACTCAGAACTTGATACCATTAACAAACTCTTCTGGTTTGGGAGGATAGAAGAACAGTCCAGGAAGCAGGTCTGGTGTGAATTGGCAGCGCGGGCAGCTACCTGCCCTGCCAATCCATGCTGCATCTGCCGCGTTATCTGAAACAGGAGAAAATCGGGTAATTAGATCTGCGAAGCTTGGCAGGCAAGAAGGTGAAAGCCTCACATGCGGGCTGATATTTGGCAGGTCTTTTCCTGGCCAGGCTAATGCTCTTTCACCCATTGATTGAGGAGTGAAACGGTTGCCCGCATGGCACGAAATCTCCTCAAACGAGAAAGAGGCCGCTTGAGCGGTCCTCCTTCTCGTTTGAGAAGATTGTATGTAAGAGAATCAGCTATATTTTTTTACCAGGCGCTCCATGCGCACCAGAGCTTCTTCGAGTTTATCGTAGGCGGTGCAATAGGCGCAGCGCACATAGCCACGCCCGGCCTCACCGAAGGAACTGCCGGGCACAACCGCGACCTTTTCTTCAAAGAGCAGCTTTTCGGCGAACTCTTCGTCACTCAGACCGGTGGCGGCGATGGATGGAAAGGCATAGAAGGCTCCGCCAGGCTCGCAGCAGGTCAGGCCAATGCGATTGAGGCCGGCCACAAACATCTCGCGGCGGCGCGCGTAGTCATGGAACATGCGCTGAACATCTTCCTCGCCATGACGCAAAGCCTGGAGCGCGGCCTCTTGCGGCGCGGTGCCGGCGCACATAATGGTGTACTGGTGGACTTTGAGCATGGCCTCCAGAATGTAAGCGGGCGCGGCCACGTAGCCAATGCGCCAGCCGGTCATAGCGTAGGCTTTGGAGAAGCCATCGAGCAGCACAGTACGCTCGCGCATTCCCGGCAGCGAGGCAATGCTGACATGCTCGCCGGCATAGACCAGGCGACTATAGACCTCATCAACGACGACGATTAAATCGTGCTCGACGGCCAGACGCGCGATGCCTTCCAGCTCGGCCCTGGGAATGGTCGCGCCGGTCGGGTTATTCGGATTGCCCAGCAGAATGACTTTGCTGCGCGGCGTAATGGCGGCGGCGATTTCGGCGGCGCGCACGCCAAAATTGTACTGCGCATAGGTCGGCACAGGTACCGTGACGCCGCCCGCGAAGACGATATCCGCGTCATAGGCCACATAGCCGGGATCAGGCGCAATAACTTCATCGCCGGGATCAATCAGCGTGCGCATAGCCAGGTCCACGCCTTCGCTCACGCCAACCGTCACCAGCAACTCTTTAGCGGGATCGTAACTCAGATCGTAACGCCGTTTGAGCATAGCGGCGATCTCTTCGCGCAGTTCCAGCGTGCCATAGTTGGAGGTGTACTGCGTGTGGCCCTGCTCAATCGAACGCATGCCGGCCTGGCGAATATGCTCAGGCGTGATATAATCCGGCTCACCCACGCCCAGCGATATCACCTCTGGCATGGTATTGATAATGTCGAAAAATTTACGAATGCCCGAAGGTTTGACCTTGCGCACGCGCTCCGCCAGAACCTCTCGTTTCAGTGTAGCCATCGATAGCCTCTCCTTCCTGGTATCGAAATGTCTTGGGAAAGAGCCAGTAACATATCTGCTGCAAGAACTAGCGACGATGATAGTCTAAAGAGCGCACGAAGGAGCTATCTTGCCTCTTCCTCACGAAAACATCTCCTTCTCATTGTATGCTATCCCCTCTTTCCTGACAACCAGCCAAAACACCCCGATTCGCGTTGTTCAGACCAGCCAGGATTTTCCACAGCTCTCCGCGCCCTCTCTCATCGCCTGCGGCTCCGTCGTTGTGCATGCCGGGCCGGTCTTTTGCAAAAAGATGAGTTTTTAGGATTTCGCTGCACTTTTACCTGTTCCGCATCTCAAAAGAGAACAAATGCTGGTCTGAGAAACGGTAACTCCTGGTGAAAGGGAAAGATACATAGCAATTAAGGGTAACATAGTGTCGCGATACCGCCTGCTTGTGATATGATGCATTGACCGCGATACACATGCTGAAGAACAGCGGAGGGAAGCAGTTTCATGGTCAATCAGGAGTATATGCTCCAGCTCTCTTATGGATTAGAGTACTGGAACCAGTGGCGCAAACAACATCCAGGCATACGTCCTGATTTTCGGGGTATGAATCTCTCTGGCATGGATCTGCGAGGGGCCAATCTCAGCGAGTCTGATCTGAGCGGCGCGCTGCTGAGTGAGAGCAACCTGGGAGGCGCTAACCTCCGCAAGTCCAATCTGCGCCGGGCTAATCTGAATGGCGCGAACCTGGAGGGAACCAATCTCAGCGGCGCGGCTCTCAATAGGGCCACGCTGGTCGGCGCCAATTTTAGCAGTACCCACCTGAACCGCACCAATTTCAGCGGCGCGACCATCGGAGATGCGATTTTTGCCAGGGTCGATCTGAGCAAAATTAAAGGACTCATCGAAATTCATCACTGGAGTCCTTCGCGCGTGGTTCTTCACACGGTTCAACTGCCCCAGGATGAGAGCGCGCTGCACTTTCTGCGCGGCGCCGGGGTACCCGATGAGTGGCTGGCGATGTACAGCGCCACGATGATGTCCCCCATTCACTATCATTCCTGCTTTCTCTGCTACGATCCCCAGGATGCCACGCTGGCGCGGCGCCTGCACGCGGATCTTCAGGATCAGGGCGTGCGCTGCTGGCTGTCTCCCCAGGAGAGCGCTGGCCCTCAACAGGACCGCTGGCCAATCGATGGTTTTCTGCATCTGCAGGAGAAAAAGCTGCTGCTGCTCTCCGAGCATTCGATGCATAGCTCCTGGATCATCGAGGAGGTCCGGCTGGCTCTGGAAAAAGAGCTTCAGCAGCAGCGTCCAATCCTGTTTCTGGTGTGCATCGACGCCAGTGTGATGGAAACCGCTCAGGTATGGGGAGGCAGATTACACCGCACCTGTTATACCGCCGATTTTACCCAGTGGGCCAATCCCCACACCTATCAGCACCTTTTTGAGCGTCTTCTGCGCGATTTGCGCAGGGCCGATGAGCAACCACCGCACAAAAATTAGGTGCTCTTACCCTGTTCTCGCCGCGTATCTTCTGCCATAATCTGGCTGCGTGGAGCGGGAGGCCGCCCGGCGTCCATTCATCCGCCAGAAACGAGGAACGCGGGCGTCTATTTATGGAGCCGGGCGGCCTCCCGCCCTCTAGCCCTGAAATGACGGCTATTTCATGATGACCAGTCTCTTGCCCTTCCACTGGAGAAAGGATGTATGAAGGGTGGAAAAATGCGAATCTTGCGGAGCTCCCTTGCCAGCAGAGGCTAGCTTCTGCGGCATATGCGGCCATGCTCCCGGTCGGACCTCAGCCCCCGCGACTCAGATTGCGACCCGACCCGCGCTGTACGATGATGACGAGCATCTGCCCACGACCATTCTGCCCGCGAGCGCTCCAGCGGAGGAACAACAAGAGACGGCCATAAGTAACCTCAACCGTCAGACGGCCTTGGAGAGCCTGCCGACGCAAACGCTGCCCGCGTCGGGCATTCCCTCTCCTGAACAGATGGAGGAAGAAGAGGAAGAAGAGGAAAAACGTCGCAAGGCCGCGCTGGCTGGACTGGCAGCCCCGGGCGTCCTGGCAGCCCCAGGAGGCGCCTCTTTTGTGCTACCGGGCACGCCTCCCCTCGGACAGATTGCCTCGGTACCGGGCACGCCTCTGGTGCAGCCGCCGTTCGTCGCGGGTACGCCTGCTGTGCCCACGCCTCCGTCCTTCTATCCAGCAGCTTCGGCAACCCCTCAACCGGGGATAAGCACGCCCGGCGGCGGCTCTCACGGCGGGACAGGCGGGACACATGGCGGGACAGGTTCAGGCACATCAGGCACCGGCTCTCCTGGCTCTGGCACTTCTGGTTCCCCTGGCTCTGGTACGCAGACCGGTTGCCTCATGGGCGCTCTGCTCGCCGCTACGGCGCTGCTGGTTCTCCTGGGAAGTACGGCTGCACTGGGTCTGACGATATGGCGACCTGTGCTGACTCTGACCGGGAACGCCGCTGTCACTCCAGGCAGTACGTTGACGCTTCACGGAAGCAGCTTTCTGCCGAATGGCAATGTTGAACTGACGCTGGACGACCTTACGACGCCGCTTTTTTATCTCCAACGACCACTTCCGGCCCAACTGGCCAGCGTCCATACTGGCTACGCGGCCAACGCCAGCCAGTTGTTTGCGTCCCTGGCTCAGGGCAAACAGGCCATCGCGGTCCAGGGCAGCGGCTCTTTTACGGTGTCGTTGCTGGTCGATCCTGCCTGGAAGCCAGGTCAGCATACGATTCATGCCAATGAACACGTGACCCACCGCAGCGCCTCGCTGACATTTACCATTGTTACGGCCAGCGCTACAGCGACCACAACCGCCACACCAACCCCCGGTTCTACCACTACGCCTACGCCAGGTCTGACGGCGACGGCGGCAGTTCCGGCGAGTCTGAGTTGCGCAACGCCGGCCTCGCTGGCGCTGGGACCGCTTGGCGAGAAGAGTTCTCACACGGCCAGCGGTTCCATTACGCTCTGCACCAGCGGAACGGGTCAGCTTGACTGGCAGGCAAACTGGAATGCCTCCTGGCTCTCGCTCAGCCAGCAAGGCGGCTCACTCCAGGCGCCGGCCAGCGCGCAGATTACGATTACCGCCTCGGCTGCTTCCCTGGCAGCCGGCACGTATCAGACCGCGATTACGTTCAGCAGTCCGCAAAGCGCGTCCAGTCAGACCGTTCAGGTGAGTCTGACGGTTCAGGCCGGGTGCGTCAACACGACCCCGACAGCCATGCGCTTCACAGGCGTGGCGGGAGTCAGTAACCCGGCTGCGCAAAAGCTTTCTGTAACCAACTGCGGCCTGCTCAACAACTGGTCAGCGACGGTGAAAACCGGAGCCTCCTGGCTCTCGCTCAGCCAGACGCATGGGACGCTGGCCGGCGGCGCGACAGGAACCATTGCCGTCACCGCCTCGCTTCTGAAAGCGGGCCTGAAGGCCGGCACGTACAGCGGAACTATCGCTGTCACGCTTGGCTCACAGACGCGGCAAACGACGGTCACGCTGATCGTGCAAAGTGCGCCAATACTCTCAGTCAGCCCGACGAGCATCAATGGCTACTACTGTAGTGTAGATGCCAGCGGCGCGAACGATGTTTGCACGCTCACCCTGGCCAATACATCGAAAAGTGTCAGTCTGAACTGGAGCGCGAGCGCCAGCCTGACCGGTGTGACGGTCCAGGCCAGCAGCCACACCATCGCCCCGGCCAGCAGAATGGTAGTCACGCTGCTCGTGCCCCGCACATACGAAAATACGAAGCTGACCATCACTTTCAGCGGTCCCGGCAATGCGGTCACAGTGGACTGGTCTTACGCTATCGTTATTCCCTGAGCAAACAGGTAACATATGCAGAGCGAAACCATGCCATTTGTCTTAGTCCACACAGGATACTTTGCGCAAAAGCAAGCTTTCTTGTATAGTAGAGGTATATTCTTATTATTCTACTTAGTAGGTTGTCATGGGTGAGTTGTCATGAGTGAGCTATCCCGGTACCAGGACACCCCGATAGGGCCGTATCGTCTGACGCGGCTCATCGGGGTTGGTCCTGTCAGTCGCGTCTATCTGAGCAAACGCGCGGATTGGCCAGCCAATCCGGTGGCCCTCAAGCTTTTTGAAACCGTGCCCATCCACGATCCAGAAGAACAGGATGCCATTCTGGACGAGGCCCGTTTGCTGGCCTGCATGGAACATCCCGCCATTCTGCCTGTTCTGGATGATGGCCTGCATGAAAAGATGCTCTACCTGACCACGCCATACATCGAGGAAGGCTCGCTGCGCCAGCTTCTGACGACTGCTGCCGGAGAGCTGCTGCCCATGTCCAGGGCGCTGATGATTATCCAGCAGGTAGGTGAGGCGCTGCAATTCGCGCATGCGCAGCAAATTGTACACGCGAACCTCAAGCCAGAGAATATTTTATTCCAGAACGATGAGCAGATCCTGCTGGGCGATTTCCTGCTGCCGGGCCTGGTCAAATCGGAGCGGGCCGCGCGTATTCTTTCCAGCTTCGCCGCGCTCTACATGGCGCCTGAGCAATTTCGCGGTGTTGCCACGCCTCTGAGCGATCAATACGCCCTGGCCTGCCTGGCCTACGAGCTGCTCACGGGACGCCCTCCTTTTGAGGCTGATGATGGCATGAGCCTGGCTCGTCAGCACGCCACCAGAGAGCCAGAGCCGCCCTCGCAGATACAGCCGCTCTGTACGCCTCAGATCGACCTGGCGCTGCTCAAAGCCCTGGTCAAACGACCGGAGGGACGCTATCCTGATGTTCGGACCTTCCTGGCAGAGCTGAAGTTTGCCCCCGCGCCGGTTGAAGTGGCTACGCGGCCAGAGGTTGCGCCCAGCGCCGCGCCTCCGGTCGCGACAACTGACGCGAGCGCCATGCCTGTACCCACGGTGCCAGAAAAAGCCATCTTGCCTGTGCTTCCTCCGCTTGAGCCTGTTCAAACCGGGGTAGCCGACCTGGAAACTATCAAGCAACCGATACCGCAGGGGATATCGCTGGCCGTCAAAACCGGCATCCACGAAGCCGTGATGATGGCCAGGCGTGGCATACGCGCCAAGGCTCCGACGAGTGCTCAGCCGCAACTCGCTCCCGCCGTGGTACCCTCCTCGCAAATGTTGGTGCCGGTTCAGCCGCAGCCAGCAGCGAGGAAGACGCGCCGGCAGGTCTGGCTGGTCACGGCGATTACGTTGCTGGCGCTAGTGGTGAGCATTTCCAGCATTACGCTCTTTTTTAATGCCGCTGCCACGCGCCACGATCCGCCTCAGCCACAGGTGCATATCAAGCAAACCGCGACCGCGCCGGCGACGGTCACCAGCGCAACGCCAGTTGTGTCCACGGCTACTGCTGCCACCAGCAGCCAGCCCACGGCCACCGCGACATCTGCCACTACGCCGACACCCACCGCTACGCCGGTCAGCAAACCGACGCCGACACCCACGCTCAGGCCCACGCCCACCGCTACGCCGACGCCGACACCCACACCCAGTCCGACCCCCACGGCGGCCAGTCTGCAATGCCGGGTAAGCTACAAAGTAACCGGCCAGTGGCCCGGTGGCTTCCTGGCCGCTGTGACCGTTACCAACACAGGCAGCGCGTCTATTCAGGATTGGAAACTGACTTTTACCTTCCCTGGCACGCAGCATATCATCAACGGCTGGGGAGGATCATTCAAGCAAAGCGGCAGCCAGGTCAGCGTCACCGGCTCCTACTCCAGCCAGGATTTATCAGCGGGCGCATCCATCAGTCTCGGTTTCCAGGCCAGCGTCTACGGCCCGAACAACGCGCCTGCCAGATTTTCCCTGAACGGAGTGGCCTGTGCCTGACCCCGACTGGTCAGAGGGAAAGGCTGCCGAGTACAATAAAGAATGCAGAGGGCTGGCTGTCCTCTGCCGGGGCATGGGACATCCCTTTGCATGAGAAAAGGGGGAACGCAGAGGGCGGCCAACCCTCTGCCGGGGTGTGGAATGTCCCCCCATTTCTTCTGCTCTGCGCGCCGTCTGCGACGGCGCACTGTGAGTACGAAGTTTGACCAACGCATAACACTCTTTGCTGGCAGGCAACGAAAGGCAAACAAACGATGA
>DASZXF010001008.1:0-7543 GCA_035546055.1 Ktedonobacteraceae bacterium | reverse complement strand
ACGGCGGCTCGCATCCCGTGGGCAAACACGCGTACCTGAACGAGTACACCGTCCCGCGCATTTCCTATGATTTCCAGGCGCCGGTGCGCGAGTTTGGTCAGCTCAACGCGTCGTATCACCGCCTGCGCGCCCTGCATCTCTACTTGCAGGATTTTGGCGAACACCTGGCTCCACTGATGGTCTACCTGCCGGAGGACTGCGAACACCTGGAACCGCGCACCCTGCATACCCTGCGCTACGCGGCTCGTTCGCGGGATGGCGCGGGCTTCCTCTTCCTGAACAATTACCAGGATCACGTGGATCTGCCCGATCTGACCGGTCTGCGCCTGCGCCTGAATCTGCCCGGCGAAACGCTCACTCTGCCGCGCGCTCCAGAAGGGCTGACCCTCCTGCAGGGAGTCAGCGCGATCTTGCCGTTCAATCTGAACCTGGGCGCGGGCGTGCTGCTCAAATACGCCACCGCGCAACTGCTGACGAAGGTACAGGCGGACGCCGAGCGCACGCTGGTCTTCTTTGCCCCGGAGGGCATGGCGGCGGAGTTCGCCCTGGAGCGCGCGAGCTATCGCAGCCTGGAGATCAGCGGCGGCGAATTGTTAGAGGAGCAGGCGCGCGGCTATATCCATGTCGGGACAGGTCAGACCTGTCGTATTGACATCACGGCGCTCGATGGCACCCTGCTGCATCTGCTGGTGCTGACCACGGAACAGGCGCTGGCCTGCTGGAAAGTCGATCTGTGGGGCCAGGAGCGCCTGCTGCTCTCCGAGGCTCTGCCGCTGGTCGAGGAGGGGCAACTGCGCCTCTCCTGGCGTGGAGTCAGCACGACGGAACTGGCCTTCTACCCGCCGCTGTCCGGCGAACTGCTCCAGGGCGAACTCGGTCCCGGTCGAGTCGAACTGCTGCGGCATGACGAGGTGTTCACCCGTTATCGGCTCGGTGTCCCGGAGCATGCCATCGCGTTTGCGCTGGAGAACCAGGATGCGACGCTGCTGCGCCTGGAACTGCCCGCCGATGCCCTGGCCGGGATCGACGATGCCTATCTCATCATCGATTACCTCGGCGATGTCGGTCATGCCTACCTGGATGGCAGGCTGATTCACGACCACTTCGCCAACGGGCTGCCCTGGGAAATCGGCCTCAAACGTTTTCTTGTCCCCGGTGAAAAACGCGAACTGATTCTGCGCATCAGTCCGCTCACGAGCAAGACCACGGCGCTCAGCTATTTTCCCACCGGGATGACCTTTCGACCCGTGGTGGATGGGAACGCGGTGAGCGAAGTTCGCTCCATCACCATCCTTCCCGAATATCATCTGACGCTTGCTCGACGGTCTGAGCACACAGCCCCGGGCACCGGGCACTAACACGGTATTTATGGTGCCACTGATTGGTATCTCTTCAGCGATGAAAGGAGCACACCCATGTCGTTTCAGCAACCCATGAGTCGTCGTCGTTTTCTGACCAGTTCGGCCCTGGCCGCCGGTTCCGTGGTGGGAGCTGGCGCCTTGCTGGGAGCCTGTGACACCGGCACAACCACCAGCAACGGCAAAAGCGTGGTCACCCTGACCGTCATGTACGCCAGCAACGAATTCACCAAGGACTATATCGCGGAATTTGAGAAAAATAATCCAGACATCAAGATCAGCTTTGTCGAGTATGACGATACCCGTCTCAACGCCATGATCGCCTCCGGCAACCCGCCCGACTTCATCCGTGGCGCGGCCATTGGCAGCGCCAACCAGAACGCCAAGGGGCTGGCCCTGGCCCTGGACCCCTACCTGGAAAAAAGCAGCGTGCTGAAGCGAAGCGATCTGCTGGATATTAACAACGCCTTTCGCTGGGATGGCAAGCAGACCGGCCAGGGGCCATACTATGGGATTTGCAAAGACTGGAGCCTGGACGCGACCCTGTGGTACAACGGCTCGCTGCTGGAGAAAGCGGGCATCGCGGCTCCCAGCACCACCGATCCGATCACCTACGATCAACTCTTCTCCATGGCTGAGAAACTCACCGTCAAGAGTGGCGGGAAAACCCAGGTCTATGGCTTTGGGGCGGAATGGGCCTGGAACCTCATCGCGCCCATCTTTGCCATGGTCGGTCAGCAGGGCGGCCAGTTGTACAACTCCGACTTCAGTCAGATCGACTTTACCATTCCCGCAGCCAAAAAAGCCATCGAATGGTATATCAACTTTGCCTCCGCTGGCATCGGTCCGTCTTCACTTAACCCCCTGCCCGACGGCTCGGATCAGTCCACCTTTGTGGCCAATCGCATGGGATTGACCCAGGACGGCTACTGGTTCGGCGGCAACTTCACCTCCGATGCCAATATGCAGAAGTACGCCCGCCTGATTCCCGCTCCGCAGATGGGCTCAAACCGCTTCAGTCCCTGCTATGCCGGCCAGGGCGCGTGGATTTCCGCCAAAAGCAAGCACCCGGACGAAGCGTGGCGTCTGATGGAGTATTTCATGACCGGCACCCCCGCCATGGACCGCGCGAAGAGCGGCTGGGGTATTCCTGCCCTCAAATCGCTCCAGCAGTACATGCCGCAGGACATGGATTATCAGAAAGAGGCCTTTGCCTCCACGCAGAACGAGCTGAAATATGTCGGTCTGATCCCTGATTCCCCCTATGCCAGCATCAGCAGCTACAACACCATTATCGACAAATACATCCAGCAAGCGGTGAAAAAGCAGATCTCGCCTGACACTGCCTGCCAGCAGATTACCCAGGACTGCAACAAAGTGCTTGTCCAGGGCAAGCAGCAACTCGGGTAGTCTCCCGCCAGCGGGGAGGCGCCTCTCCGCTGGCCCACGCTCGCAGAGTGGAATGCGAAAGGATGTCTCATGGCTCTCTCAACTCGTGTGGAGACGCGGCCCCGCCAGCCGGAGGCGACAGTCACCCGGACCCGGCGACGGCGCAAAGGCTGGACGCGTTATTCTCCTCGCACCTTTTATCTGTTTGTCGCTCCCTGGGTCATTGGCGCCACGCTGTTCACGCTGTTTCCCATGGTCTACGCCTTCCTGGTCAGCCTGACCAATTTTGACGGCTCGTCTTCGCACTGGCACTGGATTGGTCTGCAAAATTACCAGGAGTTGCTGGTCACCAGCGACACCTGGTATAGCCTGGGCCAGACCTTGATCTATGGGGTAATCTCGGTCGTGCTCAGCGTCACCCTGGGTCTGGGTCTGGCTCTCCTGCTCAATCAGCGTTTGCGCGCCATGGGCCTGTTTCGCACGATCTTTTATGTGCCCTCCATTGTGCCAGTTGTGGCCAGCGCGATCATGTGGCGGCTGATCTTTGACCGCGATGCCGGCGTGCTCAACGCCCTGCTGGAGTTTGTCCATCTGCCCGTGCTCACCTGGCTGGTTGATCCCACCGCCCTCTATGCCCTGATCATCATGACTCTCTGGGGATTGGGCGGTGGCATGATCATTACCCTGGCCGGTTTACAGGGCGTGCCCGCCGAACTGCTGGAAGCCGCCAGGATGGACGGCGCCAACAAATGGGAGGTTTTCCGCTACGTCACCCTGCCGCAGATTTCCGCCGTCCTCTTCTTCCAGGTCATCACCGGCGCCATCGCGGCCTTTCAGACGCTGGTTCAGCCGCTGCTGCTGGCCGAGAATAACAACGTCATGTCCGGGGTGCAGGTGCCGCGCAGCACCTACCTCTACATGGTCGATGTCTACCAGCAGTTCTTCTCCTTTGGCCGCTTCGGCTATGGCGCGGCTATGCTCTGGGTGCTGTTCCTGATCATTCTGGGCATCACCATCCTGATTTTCCGCAGTAGCTCATTCTGGGTCTACTACGAAGTTGACCGTGACAACTAGCGCGACGCAGGAGAATTGTATGCAACTGACCACTCACAGCGCGCACAAGCGCACACCGCCAACCTCGACGCGCGTCCGCGCGGCGGCTGGCGTCTCGACCAGGTACCTGGTATTGATCGTCCTGGCCTGTCTTTTTGCTGGTCCCTTTCTCTGGCTGATCGATATCGCCATGAAGCGGCCAGCCGAGTTAAGCGCCTTCCCGGTGGAGTTTCTTCCCTCTCATTTATACTGGGATAACTTTCTCCAGGCCTTCACCAGCATCAACTTCCTGGCCTACACCGGCAACTCGATTATCCTCTCCGGCGTCTACGCCATCCTGGTCACCCTGTCGAGCTCCCTGGTCGGCTTCGGTTTCTCGCGTCTCAAAGCTCCTGGCAAGCGGGCGCTCTTTCTGATCATGCTCTCAACCATGATGCTGCCCAGCATTGTTACCCTGCTGCCCACCTACATGGTCTTCGCGCAGTTGAACATGATCAACACCTACTGGCCGTGGGTTTTCTGGGGCTTGATGTCCTCACCCTTCCTGGTCTTTCTCTTCCGCCAGTTCTTCAGTGCCATTCCCGGCGAACTGGAAGAGGCCGCCATTCTCGATGGCTGCGGCTACGGACGCATCTTCTGGCGCATCTTCCTGCCGCTGGCCATCCCGGCTATGGTCACGGCCTTCCTGCTTTCCTTTACCACTGTCTGGGGGGATTATCTCACCCCGTTGCTGCTGCTCAGTCCTGACAATACCACGCTTTCGGTGGCCATGACCGCCGGGTATGTCGATCCCCACGGTAACGCGCTGATCACCGTCCAGGCTGCCGGCGCGCTCTTTTACGTCATCCCGGAGGTCATTCTCTTCTTCTTCGCGCAGCGCTACTTTGTGCGTGGTATCGTCACCTCTGGTCTGAAAGGCTAAGTCTTTTCTTGTAGTCATGCCAGGTGTGTGATGGCGCACCTGGCAGCTTGCCCGGCGTATGCTTGCGAGATGATGGCGAAAAGCATGGATGCACGCATCAACAATCGAGGACCGCCCGCCGGCGCGTAGTCATGGGTATGCCACCATGATGGTCAGAGCGCTACGCAGGTACATTGTGTCGAAAAGCGGCGCTCTCCGCTGTCTGGATGCAGCGGGAGAAGCCGTGATAGTTCCCTTCACAGAAGAGTGCTTTTGTGAAGGAAAGAAAGGAACGCATGTTATGGATGACAAAAGCACATTGGAGCGGCAGCGTCTCAGTCGCAGGACGCTGCTCAAAGCGGCAGGTCTGGGCGCGGGCGCGCTGGCCCTGGGAGGCGCGCTGGTCTCCCCTGTTCAGAGCGCCGAGGCAGCTACATTTTACAAGGGCGCGGATATCAGCTGGGTGCCGCAGATGGAGGCCACCGGCTATACCTGGAAAAACGCCAGCGGAGTTCAGCAGGATATTCTCACCATTCTCAAGGGTTACGGTATCAACGCCGCGCGTCTGCGCACCTGGGTTAATCCGTCCAGTGATCCGGTGAATGGCCATTGCAGTATCGACGAGACTGCGGCCATGGCTGTGCGCTGCAAAAATGCCGGGCTGCCGGTGAATCTCGACTTTCATTTTGGCGATACCTGGAACTCGGTGGGTGTGCAGAATCCGCCTGCGGCCTGGGCCAGCATGAGCTACAGCCAGATGTTGAACGCCATGTATAACTATGTCTATCACTCCTGCAATGTCCTGAAATATTATGGCGTCACCCCTGGCTGGGTGCAGATCGGCAATGAGATCAATGCGGGCATTTGCCATTCGGTAGGCAGCATCTCCAGGCCGGCGCAGATGACCGGACTGCTCAACGCGGCCTATGACATGGTTAAGGAGGTCTTTCCCTCCACACCGGTTCTGATCCACCTCGCGCAGCCGCAGAACCTGACCTCCATTGAGAACTTCTTTAATGCCTACGTGGCCAATGGCGGCAAGTGGGACATCTCGGCCTTTTCGTCCTACGGTAGCGGAAGTTCAACCATATCGGGGATCATCTCCAACATCAACACCTACAAGACGAAATATGGCAAGCCGGTCATGCAGGTCGAATTCGGCGGACGCTACGACCGGGCTTCCAGGACCGAAACCGACCTGGAGTCCTATATCACCGGCATGAAGAGTATCGGCGGCCTGGGCGTGTTCTACTGGGAACCGGAGGTCTACTCGCCCTTTACCAGTTACAACATGGGCGCCTGGGATCCGGCCACCCGTGAGCCAACCATCGCCCTGAACGGCTTTCTGAACGCGTAAGAGCGTAGCGAGAACATGGCAAGGCTTCCTGTCAGTACTGAGCGCTGGACGGGAAGCCTTGCGTCTTTGCCAGTTTTCTTTTCCTGCAATAGATGCTATAATGGAGATGGATTTTCATAGTATGCAAAAGGAGTATGCGGCTATGACACGCTATCGTGTTGCGATCATTGGCACCGGCGGCATTGCCGAGGCCCATATCCAGGCGGCCAGGAGTCTGGGAGAGCGGGTGGAGGTTGTGGCGGCGGTTGACGTTGACCGGCAGCGGGTGGAGACCTATGGCGCGAAGCACGCGATCCCTTCCGTTTATACCGATGCTACCGAGATGCTGAAGCGGGAGCATCCCGACCTGGTGCAGATTGCCACCCCGCCGGCCAGCCATTACTCGCTGATTATTCAGGCGCTGGCCGCTGGTGCGACAGTGCTCTGTGAGAAGCCGTTGTGTTTGTCGCTGGCGGAACTCGACGAGATTCTGGACCTGGAAAAGCTGACGGACAGGTACTGCAGCAGCGTGTGCCAGTGGCGCTTCGGTTCAGGGGGCAGGCATCTCAAGCAACTCATCCAGCAGGGCGTGCTGGGGCGTCCGCTGGTGGGAAGCTGCCAGACGACGTGGCTGCGCGACCAGGCGTATTATCAGGTGCCCTGGCGCGGCAAGTGGATGACCGAGGGCGGCGGACCAACCATGGGCCACGGTATTCACGCCATGGATCTGTTTTTATGGCTGCTGGGCGAGTGGGAGGAGATCAGTGCGCTGGCTGACACCCTGGATCACGAGATTGAGGTCGAAGATGTCTCGCTGGCCCTGGTGCGCTTCAAAAATCGAGCGCTGGGGAGTATCGTCAACAGCGTGATCTCACCGCGTGAGGAAACCCGTTTCCGCTTTGATTTTCAGCGCGCCACCGTTGAACTGACCGCGCTCTACAGTTATACGAATCAGAACTGGAGCTTTACGCCCGCGCCAGGGAAGGAGGGGGAACTGCTGCCGCATTGGCACGCGCTGCAGGAAGATCGCGCAGCCTCCCACGCGGCTCAACTGCTGGCCCTGGTGGAGAGTCTGGAACGGGGAGAGCGCCCATTGGCCAGCACGGCGGATGTGCGCCCGACCATCGAATGCATTTCGGCCATCTATAAAGCGGCGGCCACGGGTCAGCGCGTGCGCCAGGGGTCAATTGTCCCCGGAGATCCCTATTACCAGCATGTTGGCGGACAGGTGAGCGGGGCGAGGGTCATCTGATGAGGACTATTCAGCGCATCGATGTCTACCCTATCCGCCTGCCCGTCACCCGGACCTTCCAGTTTTCCTCGGGCAGCGCCGGCGCGGCGGGCGAGACGGCGCCTCTGGTGCTTGTCCGAGTGACGGATAGCGCCGGCGAGATCGGCTGGGGCGAAGGACGGCCTCTGCCTCAGTGGTCCTATGAAACCGTTGAGTCCGTCGTCTCAACTTTGCGCCGCTACCTGGCCCCGGCTCTGTCGGGCCTGGAGATCACC
>DASZXF010001007.1:0-1554 GCA_035546055.1 Ktedonobacteraceae bacterium | reverse complement strand
CGCCACGTGGTCGGGTTGGACTCCTGCCCGTAGATCGAGATATCGCTGAGCCGTCCACCGTGCGCGAGGATGAATTTTTCGGACTGTACAAACATCCCGCTGGAGCCGCAGCAGGGATCGTAGACGCGGCCATGATAGGGTTCGATCATCTCAACCAGCAGACGTACCACCGACTGCGGCGTATAAAATTCGCCGCCGCCTTTGCCCTCCGCGCTGGCGAATTTGCCGAGGAAATACTCATAGACGCGGCCCAGGATATCCTTTGAACGACTTTCCCAATCGCCCAGACCAATCGTGCCAACCAGATCGATCAATTCGCCAAGGCGCTGTTTATCAAGCTGGGGACGCCCATAATCTTTGGGCAACACACCTTTGAGCGAAGCGTTATCCTTCTCTATAGCTTCCATCGCGGTATCGATCAGTTTACCAATGGTGGGCTGCTTCGCATTCGCCTGCAAATAAGACCAGCGTGCCTCCTGGGGTACCCAGAACACATTCTCGGCGGTATATTCATCCCGGTCCTCAAGGATCTCGTAGCGGGCCTGCTCCTCTCTGATATACGCGGAACTCCGGGGATCGGACAGCTCGCGCACCATGCTCTGGCGCTTCTCCTCGAAGGCATCGGAAATATATTTCAAGAAAATCAGGCCCAGCACCACATGCTTATATTCCGCCGCATCCATGTGTCCGCGCAGCTTGTCCGCCGCCTGCCAGAGTTTTTCCTCAAAGCCCAGATTCGCGCCATTGTTCTTTTTCGGCTCCCCCGCATTCCCTCGTGACATATCGCATTACACTCCTCTTCATCTCTTTCAGGCTTAAAAAGGTAGCAGATACTGAAGTATATGTCAACATCTCAGAAATATTGCACAGGGCTATGCAAAAGTCGCGCTCCATTCACGGGGGACTTTTGCATAGCCCTGAATATTGCGGCGCGGCCAATCTGCTTCCGCCAGGGTGAGAAGCAAGCGCTGTCTATGACATGCCTTCCAGCGACAAATCATACACGTGAGGGCGTCCGCCGGGTCCGCCTGCGTCCGCCAGGAGCAGATGATGAGCGTCTGACCAGGAGATGGCTGCTATTTCATAGTGGGCAATGTACAGCCCTATGGGCGTCGCGGATATTGATGATGCTATCCGCCAGAAGAAAACCCGGCCACTGGCATCGCAGGTAAGGACAACCTGCCCATGGGGAGCAAAGGCCATGCTCCGCACCGCGCTCGTATGAGCGCGCAAACAGGCCAGTTCGCTGAACGTTGAGCGATCCCAGAGATGCACGCTTCCGTCAGTGGAGCCGGTCAGCAGATACCTGCCATCGGGAGCAAAGGCCACGCTCGTTACCTGATAGCCAGTGCGCAGAACCGCCAGTTCGCGGGCAGTATGGCGATCCCAGAGCCGGGCGGTGCTATCATTGGAGCCAGTGAGAATCTGTTTGCCATCGGGGGCAAAAGCGGCGCATGTCACCCCATCCGCATGGCCCCGCAAACGGGCGAGTTCTCCGCCAGTATAGCTATCCCACAGATAGACCGTCCCATCGCTGGAGCCGGTAAGAAACTG
>DASZXF010001006.1:0-1547 GCA_035546055.1 Ktedonobacteraceae bacterium | reverse complement strand
TTGAAGAGATCCATTCAGAGAGCCCTTCGCTTGAGTACTTTTTCCGTCAGAATTTCGGCTTCTATGCACAAGATGGTCACAAGCTCGTCGGCTGGTGCCTGACCGAATATCGCTACCAGGGCTGCTATGAACTGGGTATCGAGACCATCGAAGCCTACCAACGCAAAGGCATTGCCACCCATCTCGCAGATGCCGTGATCAGGCGTGCATTTGCTCAGGGAGCCACGGAACTTGGTTGGCATTGTTGGGCTACCAACACTCCATCCGTAGCTACTGCCTTGAAGTTAGGTTTCGAGAAGGTGCTTGACTCTCCCGTTTATTCCTGCCGATGTAGACCAGTGCCAACATAACTCATCCATTGAGCAGAGATTTCAGAAAACAAACTCGCCGCTGGTGAAGCCGGAGCCTTTCCGAGCGAGGTGGCAAAGTCTTCTGGGACGCCGCACAGTCTGATGGTCACCTGCCCAGCAAGGGAAACCTGAGCATTGCGAGCCAGCCGCTCTTGAAACGCCAGTCGATCATGCGCCCGCCGCGCCCGGGACAGAGGCGCTGGTGGAAGCGTTGGAGCAGTTGAAAGACCTTGTTCTATCCGTCCCTCCACGTGTTGGTGACGAAGGAGTTGCATCCATATCCGTCGATGCTGCCTGCGGCTCCAATCCTTCCAGAGGATGGGCAGAGACCCGACGACCAATGGATGCAAAAGCACGCTGACCTGGCGCGGCTTCGAGGTCTCGCTACCCCGCCATTGGCCTTGTTCGCGCAGAGGACAGGGACGACAACTGCGGATGCTGGCTCCATGCACCATGCGCAGGCTCCCATTGGCTTCTCGGCGCTGTTCATGCGGGATCAGTTTCTGGTCGGCGGGGCACCGCAGCGTCCCATCAGGCTGGAGCGTGAAGTCCTGGCCCGAAAAGCGACCGGCTTTCCAGGGCAAGCCCACATGAGGAGGAGCAGAGCCTGAGGCGGGAGCCGTGTGTGGTGATGCAGGCGGGAGAGCTGGAGCAAACTCGGTCGTTCGGACCGGATCAGGATGAAGCTGGTGGCCCACCTCCAGGCGGAGGTTCCACACCCACTGCGCTACCACCTGCCAGCACTCCTGGCCCCAGGCCGAGTGGCTGCACCAACGGTCGGGATCAATCTCCTGATCCTCGTCTGAAAGAAGCGGCTCAAAGGCCCCGCGATGCAGGTCCACCTCGACCACATCGCAGGCTGTGAAGGCGTGTTGTGGCAGGTTCGCGAAGAACAGAGTTCGTAGACCGCCCCTGCGCGTGTCACTCCAACGGGACTCTTCTTTTTGCCTGCCGGATGCGTGGCCACGACCACGCGGCAGGGCACGCCATCGGGTCCCACTGGGATCTGTGGGCAGTCGTAGAGACTGCGCGCCATCTGACTTTCGGGACGCTGCTGGAACTGATCAGGTGGCAGGTGCAGACGCGCCGCAACGCGCGGATGATCAAGCAGGTGATAGTCTTTGCCACGGGTGACAAAGGTGAAACCGGCCACATCGGAGAGCACGGCCCCGTTGCCATATTGTCCGTCGAGGCGCA
>DASZXF010001005.1:0-4774 GCA_035546055.1 Ktedonobacteraceae bacterium | reverse complement strand
CCCGTAGCAGAGCCTTTGACTTCTTCAAAGAGAAGCGCCTGCCCGGCTGCGAGAGGCACCCCCGGTTCAGAGAGCAGAGCGCTGGTGCAGCCAGCGGCCAGGGTGGCATCCTGGTTATCCGCGAGAAAAAAGGCAATCTCGTTATGTTCCTCGTACAGCTCGCCCTGCTGCATGGTTTCAAAAACCGGCAACTGGCGCCGCAAGGCATCCTCGTAAACCGGCGCATCCGCAGCTATACACACAGCCTGAGTATACAGCCGTGGCAGCAGTTGCGTTCCCCGAGGAAGCGCCGTTGTGCCGCTGACGCGCATATGGACCCAGACGCGGGCATTGCAGCCCTCGTGTAACACGTAGTCCAGCAGGCGCGTATGACGCTTGATCGAAGCTCGCTGCCGGGCCACGCCCAGATAGGCCTCGGTCGCAACTGCATCCTGGTAGTAGCTGAGATAATCGGCGGCATAGGCCAGCAGCTCAACAAGGACATTCCCGATGTCCGCCGGACTGGATTCTTGCCACGCGGGTATGCGCGTAGCCAGGTAGTTGAGCATCAACTGGCGAAAGCTGGCATAGTCTTTGGAGAGATAGTCTATTTCAGGTAAGAGTGATACCGTCTCGTCGCTCATGCTGGCACCTGTTTCTGGCTGGTAAACTGCGCAATCTTCTGTTGCTGCGTGCTCTTAATCTGGTAAGAGATCAAGAGTGTGAGGGTATCTCCATCGCCAGTCACCTGCACAGTGCGCACTTGAATGAGGTAGCCCAGCCATTGCTGGAGGGCTGCCTGGATCAGCAGTTGCATCGCGGAGATTACTTCAGCGGTTGCCGCGCTGAAGACAACATTCGCCAGTCCGATGCCAAAGTCCGGGCGATTGACGCGTTCACCGGGCAGCGTGAAAAGCACCTGTTCCATCAGTTGCTCGATGTGTTCCTCTGGACTGGCGGCATGCAAGAGGCCATTGTGATCAACGGCGAGTGGATAGGAAAGATTCATCGAGACCTCCTGTTTTAGATAGGAATAACCATGATGGGCATACCATCTTCCAGGGCCACCCCGGTAAACTCGGCGACGCCTTCAACGGTGGTTGCCACGCTGGCAATATTGGTTTCCGCTGTTTCAACGCTAAATTCGGCGCTGGCGATATTCGTATCGAGACTCTCTATGGAGACTTCAGCCCCGCTGATATTGGTTTCAGCCGCCTCGACGGTCAGAGATTCGCCGGCGATATTGGTATCGCCTGCTTCGACACTCAGTTCCTCCCCGGCAATGTTCGTGCTGAGAGACTCGATGGTCAGGGATTCACCGGCGATATTGGCGTTGTCGCTTTCGAGACTAAACTCATCGCAGGTGATATTTGTCGCCTGGCAGGTCAGATCAAAGAGGGTTTCCATCTCGATCTGGATGCCTTCGCTATCCATCGTGATGCTGATGGGGGCATCAACTGCCGGGGGCGTCATTTCCAGCGCCAGCCCTCCTTCTCCAGGGAGATCGTTCAGGATGAGCGTGTTACTCATCGTTTTGAGGATAACCATGGTTGGTTCGGGAGTGACCAGCGGAGCCTGCTCCAATTCCCAGAAGCAGCCCACCCAGATTGGTTTGCTGGGATTTCCCCCTTCAAATTCGACCCAGATCTTCGCGCCGATGGGAGGGATAGCGTAGAAGCCAACTCCTTCGCCGGCGTATGGCACGCAGGGCATGGCCCAGCCGAGCGGGAAAGGAGCGACCTCTTCGACCAGGGGAATGACGCGTCCGCGAAATTCGGGATCGACATTCTCTATCACCTCCCCGCGATACTTGCCATAGAAGGAGCGGGGAACGGGTGTACTGGCCAGGCGTCTGTGCGCCCCGTCGCCAGGTGTCGTGGTATATGAGTTTGCGTCGATACTGGTCATGGTAAAACTCCTGGAACTGTGCTGCCCGGCCCTTCGCGGCTCAGGCTAAAACTCTGTTTGTACTGACCCGTACTGATCTGATGGGTCACGCTGTTCACCAGATAGTAGCCATCGTAAGTAAAACCTGCTCCGCGCACGCCGATCAGGCCGGGGGCAGTCAGAATATCCCCGTAGCGCAGAACATCCAGTGAGCCGTTCGCCGTAATCGTCTGATCCAGCGACTGGTCAGTCATGGCCTGGGCCAGGGTCATGGCTTCGACAAAGCTGGAACCCTGGTAACCAAGGAGGGTCCGACGAACAAAAGGCTGATTGAAGATCAATGGTGGCAGACTGGACAGAGGCGGCAGACGGGTGCCTGCGAAGGTCTGAAACATCAGATCTTCGCCAGTTTCGTCATCGTCGGCGGCGGCCAGGACCATGGTTGGCGACAGCGCATCGTAGCTAAAGCTGAGCGCTTCCACATTTGTGCCCGGCCCCGCGTTGATGGTGAGCGCTTTCTGGGGAGGGTAGACATGGCTGACCGGTCCCCAGTAGGCGATATTTTGCAGCGGGACGAGGCCCGGACGGATGAAAAAGGTATATCCATGTGCCCTGGCCAGCGCTTGTAGATAGCTGCGATCAGTCCCGTTCTGCTGTGGTATAAACTCAACAGGCAGCGATATATCGCCTGTGGGGGGAGGAATGACCATGGGTTCGATGCCTAACTCCGCGTAGCGTGCCAGGACAAAAAAGGCAATTTCCTCATCTCCCATGCCTGGATATTCCATCGCAATCTCTTCCATATCCATCATAACGCTCACATCCTCGCCCGTCACCGTGAGCGACATGGAGCCTTCTCCAGCGGGCGTGAGTTGATGGTGAGTGATAATGCCATCCATCAGGACGCGCGGCAGCAAATCCAGCGTGGCAATAATCACCACCCGGCTGCCTGGCTGGAGGAGCGGCCCGGTGATCAGCGAGTAATCCAGATTCAAGCCTGGTATACTCGCCGCTATGCCTGGCTGCACCAGAAAGGTCAGTTGAAAGCCACTGGCGGTACTCTGGGTAATCTCGATGCTTTGCAGGGCATTCATCAGTTCCGGCGTAGCCGGCAGAGGGACGAATTTCCCGATCAGCAAGGTCAGTTGGAGGCTGGAGATATTCATCTGGCATTATCCTGGAACTGTGGGGGCGAAACGCGCAGTAATCCGTGGGTTTCCGCGATCAGGCTGAACGGATTCATGGCATCATTCGCGTCACAGACCCGCCAGAAGTGCTCGGACGCCCCCAGGGTGCGCGCCGTCACCAGGTCGAGACGATCACTGGCGCTCGCAGTCACGGTAGTAAGCAGAGGCAGCGTGCTGCCCTGGGGCAGAAAACGCCTCTTTTTATAGATAATGTGATGACCATCCGGGTTCTGATATATGGCGTTTTCGAGCTGGTAATAACGGCTATCCTGAGAGAACAAGGCTGTTTCCTCCTTCCTGGTGCTTAAAACAGGCCGCCGCCAGGCAAACCTGAGAGAAGATTGGCTCCATGCTGCATGCTCACCTGCGCGGCCAGAGCCTCTTTCGTCTGCTGGTATGCCAGGTAGAGACTATAGCCCTGCGAAAATGGGAAGAGATCAGAATAAGTCAGCGCCCGCATATTCAGCGAGACGGTGGCCCGCAGCGGATTCAACTCGGGATCAAAAAGCTCTTCGCTGATACTGAGCGAGTTCAGACGTACTGGCAAGACGCGCCTGGCTCCCCAGACAAAGAGGGTAAGTGGCGCGGCCAGCGGCGCGACCTCAAGTGTGCCTGCCGCCAGCAGGGCTGTATTCAGAATGACCTGCGCGCTGCCGGGATAAGCCAGGAGTTCGAGCAGGGATAACTGGGGATAAATCCCGGCCTGGCTCACAGCCGGATTATTCTGTTCCATCTGATCAATCGCGTCGATGGTGATTTCCAGGTCGATGGTCTCAACCGGCGCGTTCGTATAGCGGACAAGCTGGGAGCGTTGTCCCTCGTCTCCCCCGGCCATCTGTGGCTGAAGTGAGCGTCTGACCGCTTCCGGGTTATATTGAAAGATGATCGTTGCCGGTACGGGTAGCAATTGCCCGATGGTGACAATGGCGCCTTTCTGTAAACGTGGGCCGCGTGGATAGGTTGGCATACGTGTATCTCCTTTTCCTCTCATTCTTGCCCGGCTGAGCTAGTCGCCGTCTCTCTGCGTGGTTCGCCGGACCTGCCAGCGATCTCCTGGTAGATCTGCTGCGCGATCTGTTTCCCGAGGCTGGCAGGTCTGGCATCGGTCTGCAATTCCAGCGGACCGATCTGAAGCTGTGGTATATACAGGCTCTCAGTCAGCCTGGAGGGCAATGCGCCCTCGGCCAGCAGGCGTGTGAGTTCCGCCTGAAGAGCTGCCGCGATCCGCTTGCGCTGCGCGTAGGGAAAGTCGCGCAGGATCAGCGCTGTAATGTGCAGATTAATGTTTGCCTGGTTCATCCCAATCTCGCGTTTCTGCCAGTGTCAGGGGCTTTTCAAGTTTGTGATACTCCTGGCGCGCGGCCTGGAGAATGTGCTGCATCTGAATAGGCTCTGCGCCGTTGGCCGCGAGAAAGGCAGCCTGGAGGGCAATATTGCGAATGTTGCCGCCTGTCACGTTGAGCCGGGCCAGTTTCTCAATATCCAGTTTTGCGGTGGGCGCCTGGCCCGGAAAGATCCCGCGCCAGATTTCCGCTCGCTGCTCCACATCCGGGAAAGGAAACTGCACAATGAAGCGAATCCGGCGTAAGAAGGCTGTATCCAGCGTTTCCTTCATATTGGTGGTCAGGATAGTGAGGCCGCGATATGCTTCCATGCGTTGCAGCAGATAACTGACTTCAATATTCGCATAGCGGTCGTGGCTACTTTTGACCTCGCTGCGT
>DASZXF010001004.1:0-7771 GCA_035546055.1 Ktedonobacteraceae bacterium | reverse complement strand
AGCCCTGAGCGGTTCTCCGGTTCTTCCTGCAATGGCATAGCCCATCTGAACAGATACGGATTTTACACCTATCCTCAGCTTACCTCTTTCCGTGCTTGTACCTGTTGGCGGAAAACCCAGGAAAACCCAGGGGATTCGCGGATGCATCAGCGCTGAAGCTGAAGAAGAAGAGAAGGGAAAGGAAGAGGAAAAAGAAGATGAGCCCTTCCTCAACTCAGCCATATCAGGCAGCAGCAGCCAGATGTCCCCTTTCCTCATTGAACGCCTTCTTTGCGATCACGATCCAGGCCGATGAGGAATCACCTGGAGAACGTTTTGCGCTCCTGCAAAGCTGTCAGCCTCCATTCAGCCAGGTTCACCTCAACAGCGTCGCCAGGCAACGCTCAATTGACTCGCCATCCTATCGGCGCTCAGTATGGCGAGTCCTGTGTTTCACACTGATCCAGAGCCTCCACCGATGGAGAGGAAAGCCGGGCGAGTGCCTTGACGGGAACGGCCTGATGATCTGCCACTCCTGGAAGGAACACCTGTTCCTTGCAGGGAAACCCTTCATTTTCCCTACACGCGAACACGCCAAAATGCAAGAAGGGCGTAGTAGCAATTCGGTGGGGCGATCAGGCATACTTATCACGCGATGGATGAGGTTCTTCCAAAAACACAGGTGAGAGGGAAGCAGTGCGCACACGCGGCGTTTGCTTCCCTCCAGGAGAGGAGCACGGTATGGGACGTTTCCCTCACGAGCAGATGGAGATGATCACGACACTGCCTGGCTACCGGATTTCTCTGACCGCTTCCCAGTGCGTAGTGCTGATCAACGGCATGCCCATTGCCTGCCACACGGGTGACTACCGTCTCCTCACGCTGCTCTTGCGGTCGGCTGGACAAGTGGTTCCGTTTGCCCGGTTGCTGGGAAAAGGGGTTGATCCCCATGATCGGCTCGCGCGTCAAAGCCTGCGGCGAGCCATCAGCCGCTTGCGGGAACACCTGTGGCCCTTTGGGCTGGATATCCGCTGCTTGCTTGGGCAGGGATATGTCCTGTTTCAGCTTCCCGATGATCCTTCATTCTGAGAACGTGCATCTCGATAGGCACGTCTCTCCATTTCTTGTTGACCGTTCGTAGAAGAGCCCTCGTAGCTCTTTTGCCCAGGAGGTATCTTGATGGCCCGAAAACGCAGTCTGCCAACGACCTTGTTTGCCAGCCCGGATTTTTTTGAACTGTCCAGTAATACCGTGCGCCTGATCTTCATCGGCCTCATTCTGGATGCGGATGATGAAGGGCGTGGTCTGGCGCATATGCGCTTGCTGGCCCGCAAACTTGATCAAGACCCGGAGGAGATTGAGCACGCCCTGGACGAACTGGCAGGCCGTGGGATGCTCTGCTGCTATGAAGTAGCCGCTCGACGCTTCTACTGGTTGTGTCATTGGCACACCTACCAGACGCTCAGCAAGCCCACGCCATCGCGTTACCCGCCGCCGCCTGACCAGCTACAGCAGCACCAGAAAGAGCAAAGCTGCACACCACTGTCCTCTGGGCCGCAGACCAGCCAGACAGAAAACGAGGAGGCACCCACGCCGCTCACCGCGCATCAGGGGTCTCCCCGCGTCTCGACCAGCGCACAGGTAGCTGCCACACTTCATCTCCCGGAAAGCGCGGACGTGCGAGCCATTGTTCGGGAGTTCGCCGGCCTGTCCAGTCACGCCCTGCTGGGGGAAGCCATCGAGGCACGTGCCTGGATCGACGATCAACGCCGGAACACGCGGCAGCAGATCATGACGCCCGCTTTTTTCCGGCGCTGGCTTCGACGCAGCCAGCAGCAGGAGGACGCCGCGACCAGCACGTCCCTGTCTGGAACGAGCACAGTGCCAGCCGCCTCACCAGCTCATGTTCCTGACCAATATGAGCGCTACGTCAAAGCCCTTCAGGCAAAGTACAGTGATCCCGCCGCCTTGCAGGAGGTCAGTTAATGGAGCGACTTCACGTCACCCTTCCTGAACATGGCTCGTTTGGCGCCTTTTTACGTCGGCGAGCCAGCACCGATCCAGCGGTGAAAACATGGGTCTGTCCCAGTTGTGGGACGATCACCCCCTACGAAGTCAAGCCAGGCCTCTACCTCCGCAGGCCATGTCCATGCGAAGTGCGCCAGCGAGAAGCGAAAGAAGCAGAGGAAATTCGCCGACACCTCCAGGCAGCGCGGTGCGCACACACCTTTACCTGGATCGGGCAGGAGTGGGTTGAGCCTGGCCTGGAACGCCTGACGTTTGCCTCCTTTGATCGCACACGCCAGAGGCACGCCTTCGAGCAGGCCCGGGCATTTGCGCGCGCTCCTCAGGGAACGCTCGCTCTCACAGGCAGCTATGGCACCGGAAAAACCCATTTGCTGGTCGCGATTGCTAATGCGCGACGTGAGGCGAATCAGCCCTGCCTGTATACCTCGGCAGTCGCCCTGTTTGAAGCGATCCAGGACCGCATTCGGCAGGACCGCGAGTACCAGCCCTTGCTGCAACGAGCTGCCAGAACACCGCTGCTCTTACTGGATGATCTGGATAAGCCCAAACCCAGCGAGTTTCGCGAGTCGGTCTATTACTTCCTGTTGAATCAACGCAGCCGGGCCGGTCTGCCGCTTGCCATCACCTGCAATTGTGAACCGCAGATGCTTGATCGCTGGATCGGAGGTGCCGCTCGTTCGCGAATCATGCACGGATTAATTCCTCTTTTCATGAATGGACCGGATCATCGTATGTAGAGCACGCTGAGGAAAAAGAACTCTTCCCAAGTTGTCAGAAAAGAACACGAAGGGTATAATGGAAAGAGAGTGGTATCTATCACCCTTTTCCGCTCCTGGGTTCTTTTCCCACTTTGGCGAAAGCGTTCACCATCCCAGACTTCTCCCTGTCTTTCCCTGAGAGTCACAGGCTCTTTGATCCTTTTTTATTCTGGCTGAACATGCTCGTTTTCCATGGATCAGGAGAAAACAATGCGGAAAAACGAAGAGACCACTGTCCCCCTACCGACAAATATGGTTCTTCTTACCATCCCACAAGCGATGACGATTCTTGGCATCGGTCGAACACGCATCTATGAACTTATTAAACGCGAACATCTACCAGTTGTCAAAATTGGTCCTGGAGCGGTGCGAATCAAGCTCGATTCGTTGCAAGAATGGATTCAAGCGAGAGAGCGCAGAGAAGATCCATGATTTTCCCTCCAAAAAAGGAAAACCCGAAGTCGTCTATGAACACACCACTGCTGGTGTACTGAATGAAAGCGAGATCCACTATGGCACGAAGAGGCAATGGAGAAGGCTCTCTTTACCAAAGAAAATCTGATGGCAAATGGGTTGGGAGTGTCTCATTACATGATGGGACGAGGAAAGTCATCTATGGCAAAACGCGGAAAGAGGTGGCCGACAAGTTGCACGAGTTGCTTCATCGGCAACAGCGTGGCATGCTACTGGCCACTTCGACGCAAACCGTCGCCCACTTTTTGACCGACTGGCTGGAGCACACACATAAACAGCGAGTGCGTCCGCGAACCTATGAACGCTATAAAGAAGCTCTGGAGTTGCATATTCTGCCTGCGCTGGGACATTATCAACTCCAAAAGCTAAGCGCGCAGCAAGTACAGGCGTTCTACGCCAGAGAAATGGCCAGGGGGCTGGCTCCCGCAACGATCCGCTACTATCATAGCGTCCTTCACAATGCCCTGGAGATGGCCGTGAAATGGGATCTGGTCGCACGCAATGTCTGCGATCTGGTAGAGCCTCCCCGGAAACAGCGCTTTGAGATGCAACCGCTGACGCTTGAGCAAAGTCAAAGGCTCCTGCAAACCTTGCGTGGTCATCGCTGGGAAGCGCTCTATACCCTGGCATTAGCGACTGGTCTCAGGCGCGGCGAAATTCTGGGGCTCAAATGGCAGGATATAGACATGACAGCGGGAAAGCTCCAGGTTCAACGCATCCTCTCACGTATCCTCGCCCATCCAGCAGAGCCAGGACATACCCATGTCTACGTAGAAGCCGAACCCAAAACGCAACGAAGCCGGCGCAGTATTGAGATCGCTCCGTTTGCGTTGAGCGCACTCCAGCACCATCAGGAAAAGCAAATGGCGGCCAAACAACAAGCTGGTGAACAATGGCAAAACCATGATTATGTCTTTTGTACAGCCGAGGGGAAGCACTTGAATCCGAATCATGTCGTAGATGATCTCAAGCGCTTGCTCAAGAAAGCAGGCTTACCGAACATTCGCTTTCACGACTTGCGCCATAGTGTCGCCTCGCTGCTGTTTGCCATGGAAGTTCATCCCAAGATTGTCCAGGAGTTGTTAGGACATAGTAATATTTCGATGACCATGGATATCTATTCTCACATGTTGCCTGGAATGCAGCAGGAGGCAGTGAAAAAACTGGACCAGGCGATCAAGCGCACAGCCAGAACGCACCGGAAGAAAGAGGCCTGAGCGGGTTGCTACACCGTTGCTACATACTGGCCCGAAATGCGTGCAACAGAATGGCCTCAAGTCGCTTCTAGAGCGGCTTGAGGCCATTCTGTTATTAGATATGGTAGCGCATACGGGATTCGAACCCGTGATCTCCGCCTTGAGAGGGCGGCGTCCTAGGCCGCTAGACGAATGCGCCGTGGTGTCACCTGGACGTGTGTTATCATAGCGGTTTTTGCGCTGGTTGTCAAGGGGTTTGTGGCTTTTTTTTGAGCTTGCGGGGAGATTTTACCAAAAGGGCGCTCGTGGGTGTAGATTGGACGGCCTTCTGCTATAATAAGCGGCGAAATGATCGGATACGTACCAGAGGAGGGCTGTATGCTGCTATCAACACGCTTCGAGGAGGCGCTGGTCTTCGCGCATGGCCTGCACGCGCACCAGTTGCGCAAAGGCGGCGCTATTCCTTATATTTCTCACCTGCTCTCGGTGGCCGCGCTGGTCCTCGAATATGGCGGCGATGAGGATGAGGCTATCGCGGGGCTGTTGCACGATGCGGTTGAGGATCAGGGCGGCGAGACGACACGCCAGGAGATCCGCCGCCGCTTTGGCGAGACGGTGGTGGCGATTGTGGATGGCTGTAGCGATAGCGATACGTCGCCGAAACCTCCCTGGCAGGCGCGCAAAGAGGCCTACCTGGCCCATCTGCGCACTGCTCCGCCCTCTGTGCTGCTGGTCTCTGCGGCGGATAAGCTGCATAATCTGCGTTCGCTGCTGACGGATTATCGGCTGGTGCATGAGGAACTCTGGCAGCGCTTTAAGACTGGCAAGCAGGGAACACTCTGGTATTATCGTTCCCTGGTTGAGGTTTACCAGACCTGCTATCCCTCCCCACTTACTGATGAGGTAACACGCACGTTTGAGGAGTTAGAGGCTCTGGTGGCGGTTTCAGACACCAGCAAACCCACGCTGAGATGAGGAACCGATAACCCCGACCGAGCTTATTTAGATACAATGAGGATTTCTATGGACGCACCGGAAGCATTACCCAGATCTGCTCTCTCTGCTCTTTCTCCCGCTGTCCCTCTGCCCGGACAAGCGGAGCCTGACTCCAGTTCCACAGCCGCTTCGCCTGCTCAGACGGAGGCCGGCGAGCTGGAGCATGTGGTCAGTTCTCTCCAGGCGGCTGAGGCCGATGCCAGACAACTGCTGGCCGAGATTGAGGCCGATGAGACTGGTAAGGCGGTTGTCGAGGATGTCAAGACCTTCGGCGAGTTCTGGCTGAAGTTTCTCAATGACTGGATTCTCAACTTCGCCTCCGGGCTGGCCTATAGCCTGTTGATGGCGATGGTCCCTATGGTGGTGGCGCTGGCCGCTACCCTGGGCTTTGTGCAGGGCGAACTGGACCACAGCGCTCAGCAGGCGCTGATTACGTACCTGAGTGGCCTCTTTCCCGCTGTCCTGGGGCCGGATGTCCTGAAGCCCGCCCTGGTGCTGCTGGATAAAAACGCGGGCTGGCTGGGCATCGGCGCGATTATCCTGGCTTTCTACAACGGCTCACGCCTCTTCGCGACGATGGAAAACTATTTCGCGATTATCTACCATACCCCGGCCCGCTCGTTCTGGCGTCAGAATATCATGGCCCTGGTGATGCTCCTGATCTTTGTCATCCTGGTTCCTATTATGCTCTTCGCCTCTTCTATCGGCCTGGGAGGCTTCCTGGGCGGCACTATCGCCTCGCTGATCCTTTTCCAGGCTATCTATATGATTGTGCCCAACCAGAAGATTAGCTGGCGCAAGAGCTGGCGCGGAACACTGGTGGCGGTGGTGGCCCTCCAGATTTACGCCGGCCTTTTCCCGCTGTATATCCAGCACTTTATGGGCAATTATACCGGCAATACGGGCTTTGCCATTATTCTCCTGCTGTTCTTCTACTACTTCGCGGTGATTCTCCTGATCGGGGCGGAGGTCAATGCGTTCGTCTCCGAGGGCGTGCGGGCCAGACCGCGCAATATCGCCGAGATGGTTCACCTGGCGACGATGATTGCGGAGAGACAGGAGCTGGCTCGCGAGAAGAGGCAACAACGGGAAACAGCGAAACGCGGACATCCCGCGCGCTAAACGACGGGGGCAAGGAGGCTGCGCCGCGCCTGGCGCAACTGGAGATGCTCGATGACTTCGCGCGCGCTGCCGGGCGCCTCCAGACCTTCGCCGAGGAGGGCCGCGCCCAGGGCTCTTTCGTAGCCCTCGCGTTCGGTGCCGGCATGGGGAAAACGGTACACCTGATAGGTCTCCGCCAGGCGTTCTACCAGTTCTCCGCCGCGCGCCCCCAGGACGACGAGATCTTCAAGATGGTGCAGAGCCAGCAGACCGGCCAATTCCTGGGTCAGTCCTTCCCAGAAGGCTTCGGCGAGAACGGATGGCGGGAGTACGTGCGGCTCCGGCTGGCCGTCAGCGCTGCCCGCGCTCGCCAGGCGCGCCAGATAGCTGGAGGCGACAGATGACGATGAGCCTGGGAGCAGATTATTTCCATTGACGATCTGACCGTTCACGATCACCAGAACGCTGCTTCCCTCTGCTCCGGCGTTGAGGCAGTAGAAGTTCATTTCTTCCCACGAGGCCTGTTGCTCGCGCATGAAGTGCAGCAGCGCCACCACCGCGCAGACCTCGCCGGCGCTGCCCAGGGCGGGACGCAACAAACAGCGATGCGGGGGCACGCTCGGCAGATACTCCACCGAGGGCGCGCAATAGCTCTGCGAACTCAGGGCACGCAGGGTACGCAATATTGAGGTCAGCTCGCTGAAAGGAGGAGTCGGAAGCGAGCGCTGTCCAGGACGCTCAAGCTGGTCGTCAGTCAGAGCGGCCAGGGACACAAAGGGCGTGGCTCCATCCAGCGCTACTACTATAGTCGGCTCGGGATAGCGCGCACAGAGCTGGCGCACCGCCGCCAGCAGTTCGTCGGTTGTCTCGAAGCGGTGAAACTCCGCCAGTTGCCCCTGTTCCACCCGGCACACCCTGTACTGTCCTGGCATACAATCAATGCCAATACTGATGCTCATATTATCTCACTTCTCTGCTAGTAGTGTGCCCATTATAGCAAATTCCACCAGGCCATGCATCCTTCTGGCCAGACAGGCAAGGCCTTTTCATGTATCGCTTTCATGTATCGCTTTTTCCCCTCCTGATAATTTTCCTTCTGTTGCTCTTCATGCCTCCCCACCCTCAAAAGAAGAATGATGCAGGGCCAGCCGGGCTGCGCCCGGCTGGCCCTGCATCATTCTTCAAACTTTATCAGTCCTCCCCACTTTTTCCAGCGCCGCAAGGGCGCGTTTCCCTACC